>JANWYX010000148.1 GCA_025055055.1 Caldilinea sp.
GGCCATGACCTGCGTACGACGCCGCTGCATGTGCTTGACCTTTCGGTTGGCAGCCCTACGATTACGTCGCAGATGCTGCACAGCCGACGCAGCGACCTGCTCGGCGCTGCTATTTTCGGCGAAATGGCGCAACGAGGCGCCGTCGTCGGCGTCGGTCGTTACGCAGAGCCTCGCGCACTCTGCATCGTCGAACCTGCATGCGCGCCCGGCAACAACCCGACCGGGGAGCGCCGCACTCTGCATCTAGGCGTCGATCTCTTTGCACCGCCGGGAACGCCGGTGTATGCGCCGCTGGCCGGCATCGTCCATGCGCTGCACAACAACGCAAATCGCCATGACCACGGCCCGATGGTCATCCTGCGTCATCACCCGGACGACGGCCTGACGTTCTATACGCTCTACGGCCATCTCGATCCCGGCTCTTTAGAGCGAATAATGGTGGGGCAGACGATTGCGGCCGGCGAGCAGCTCGCCTCCATCGGCGCAATGTCGGTGAACGGCGACCGACCGCCCCATCTCCATCTTCAGATCATCGTCGACCTGCTCGATCTTGAGCACAATTTCCCCGGCGTGGCTGTGCCCGCTCAGGCGGCGCTGTGGACGTCGCTCTGCCCGGACCCGAATCTGCTGTTGCGCATTCCGGCGGAGCAATTCCCGACGCCGCCGCCTTCGCCGGAGGAGACGCTGGCCGAACGGCGCAAGCGCATCGGTCGCAACCTGAGCATCTCCTATCGCAGACCGCTTAAAATTGTGCGCGGGCTGGCGCAGTATCTGTACGACGACGCAGGTCGCGCCTATCTCGACGCCGTCAACAACGTAGCGCACGTCGGTCATTGTCACCCCGACGTGGTGGCGGCCGGCCAACGGCAGATGGCGGTACTCAACACCAACACGCGTTATCTGCACGACGCCATTGTGGAATACGCCCGCCGCCTCTCAGCGACGTTGCCGCCGGAGCTGAGCGTCTTCTTCTTCGTCAACTCCGGCAGCGAGGCGAACGACCTTGCTCTGCGGCTGGCGCGCACCGCCACAGGCCGTCAGGATGTGATCACGGTTGACGTCGCCTATCATGGCCACACGCAGGCGCTGATCGAGATCAGCCCGTACAAGCACGACGGCCCCGGCGGCAAGGGGCGTCCGCCCTATGTGCAGAAAGTCATCATGCCCGATCCATATCGCGGCCCCTATACGGGCTACAGCGTCGAGAGCGGGAAGCGATACGCTGCGCACGTCCAACAGGCGATCGAGCAGATTCACGCCCAGGGCCGCAGGGTTGCCGCCTTCATCTGCGAGTCGTTGCCCGGCTGCGGTGGACAGATCGTCTTTCCGCAAGGGTACATGGCCGAGGCATTTCGCTATGTGCGCGCGGCCGGCGGCGTCTGCATCGCCGACGAGGTGCAGGTGGGCTTCGGTCGCGTCGGCAGCCATTTCTGGGGCTTTCAGACGCAAGAGGTCGTGCCCGACATCGTCACCATGGGTAAGCCGGCGGGCAATGGGCACCCGTTGGCCGTCGTCGCTACGACGCCGGAGATTGCAGATAAATTTGCCAATGGTATGGAATATTTCAATACATTTGGTGGAAATCCGGTCTCCTGTGCCATCGGCCTGGCCGTGCTCGATGTGATCGAGCGAGAGTGCTTACAACAAAATGCGCTCGAGGTCGGCGCCTATCTGCGAGAGGGGTTGCGCCGGCTTCAGGCGCAGCATCCGTTGATCGGCGATGTACGTGGGTTGGGGCTGTATATCGGGGTGGAGTTGGTGCTCGATCCGGAGACATTGGAGCCGGCGGGCGAGCACGCCTCGTATGTCGCTAACCGCATGCGCGACTATGGCGTGCTCATCAGCACCGACGGCCCCTTCCACAACGTCTTGAAGATCAAGCCGCCCATCATCTTCAGCCGCAGCGACGCCGATCATCTGTTGTGGGCGCTTGGGCAAGTGCTAAAGGATTCTGCGCTGGAATCGGTCGAGGCGATTGTCAGATAAAGCCAATCATGAGGTCAGAACGTATGCTAGCCGAAATCGCACCCGCCCCAACTCGAACCTACAAGGCCTATTTTCGCTGTTTTCGCGGCTGTCCGGGCGAATATTCTGTCTATGAAGTGATGTACACCTGTCCGCAATGCGGCGGTTTGCTCGAGGTGCACCACGATGTCGAGGCATTGCGCGATCGCAGCGCTGCCGAGTGGAAGGCGCTGTTGGAGCGGCGGGCAGGCACCACCGTATGGCCCTACGGAAGCGGCGTCTGGGGCATGCGCGAATGGGTGATGCCTGACCTGCGCGACGAAAACGTCGTCAGCATGTACGAAGGCAACACCAACCTTTTCTGGGCGGAGCGCTTGGGAAAAGACATCGGCGTGCCCGATCTTTGGGTCAAGCTTTGCGGCAACAGCCACACGGGCAGCTTCAAAGATTTGGGGATGACCGTCTTGGTGAGCGTCGTCAAGCAGATGATGGCGAGCGGGAAAAGCCCGGTGCGTGCGGTGGCTGCGGCGAGCACCGGCGACACTTCGGCGGCGCTGGCGGCCTATGCCGCTGCGGCGGGCATCCCGGCGATCATCTTCCTGCCTTCGGGCAAGGTGAGCACCGCGCAGTTGATCCAGCCGGTCGCCAACGGCGCGCATGTGCTGGCGCTGGACACCGACTTCGACGGCTGCATGCGCATCGTCAAGGAGGTCACCCAGGACAACAGCATCTATCTGGCCAACTCCATGAACAGCATCCGTATCGAGGGCCAGAAGACCGTCGGCATCGAAATCGTGCGTCAATTTGACTGGGAGGTTCCCGACTGGATCATCATTCCGGTCGGCAACTTGGGCAACATCAGCGCCTTATACAAAGGGCTCAAGCTCATTCAAGAGTTGGGCGTCATCGACCGCTTGCCGAGGCTGGTGGCGGCGCAGGCGGATAAAGCCAATCCCTTCTATCGCAGCTTTTTGAACGGCTTCCGCGAGAAGGTGACGATGCGTGCGGAGAAGACGCTGGCCTCCGCCATTCAGATCGGCGACCCGGTCAGCTATGAAAAGGCGGTGCAGGCGGTGGTGGAAACCAACGGGCTGGTTGAAGCGGTGACGGAGCATGAGCTGGCCAACGCGGCTGCACGCGCCGATCTGACCGGCATGTATACCTGTCCTCATACCGGCGTGGCGCTGGCAGCGCTCTTCAAGCTTGTCGGGCGCGGGGTGATCAAAGCGAACGATCGCGTGGTGGTGATTTCCACAGCGCATGGGCTGAAATTCACCGGCTTCAAGGTGGGCTATCACGAGGGCAAATTGGAAGAAGTCGAAAGCGAGCTGGCCAATCCGCCGATCTACCTTCCCGCAGATGTGAAGGTGGTGAAGGAAACGATCGCCCGAAGATTGCAGTTGTAGGAGAAGGTGTTCACCGACTGTATGCACCGACGGCTATTTCCCCGTTCGGAGGTCGGCGCTGCGGAGCCGCCGACCTCCGAGCTGCATTTTTTACGGATTGGGATCGTATTTGCACCGCTGCCCTTTCAGGCTGTTCAGATAAATGCACAGCTCGATATATGCAGGTCGCCAGTGCAAGGCGTCGATCGGGCTTGGCTCCATCAACGCCCACCAGTATTGTTCCTCATCCTGCGGATTGCCATCCGTTAGCCAATCGAGGTTGGGCATCGTCAACGCGCTCATCAACCCAATCCACGGCTGCCAGTTCGCCGCAGCGTATTGGTAGGCGCGCTTGAGGTAATCTGCCTGCACGAACATATCGATGCCGGCGTCTGCGCCGTGCCATTTGTAGGCAGGGTTGACGGGATCGAACGTCCAACCGAACTCGAGCAGGACGATTTTCTTGTTGGCGTCGCCGTAACGCTCCATGATGCGGCGAATGTCTTCCACGTGACGGAAGGCGAAGAAGCGATACCCCCCGTATTTAGGATTTCTGACCGCCTCCTCTGGATCGAGCTCGGGTGGCGCAGCATAGCCGGCGCCGTGTACGCCCAGCGCGTCGAAATATCCGTTGCTATTGCCGCCCATGGCCTGATACATGCGCTCATAGAAAAGGTCGTCCGGCATAGCGATTTCATTGTCGTCGCCGGTTGGCGCCATGCCCGCACTGATCACGATGGCGTTGGGATTGGCCGCCTTGATGGCGCGATAGGCCTTGCCCAGGAACTGCACATATTCGACCGGATTTGGGCGTTTGCCGCCCCACTCGCGCGCCAGGTTCGGCTCGTTCCAGATCTGATAGGCCTGGATGCAACCGACGGCTCCCGGTTGGCAGTTGTAGCGTTTCGCCAGCGCGCCGGCGAATTCTGCAAAGGCATCGCCGTTCTGAGGGGGATCTCCGGCCCAGAAATTGCGCACCTCGGGGTCAAGGCTGAGCCTCGCCAAAATTTTTAGGCCGCGCGCATTGGCGTGCGAGACGACCTGGTCTGCGATCGACCAGTCGAAACGTCCACGGCCGGCGCCTTCGATCGCTTCCCAAGAGAACGTCTGCTTGACCCAGTTGAAACCGGCGTCTTTGACCAGGTCCAGATCGCGATCGCGAATCTCTTCCCGCCACCAGACAAAGACCTGCACGCCGTAGTCGGGGCTGCTCATGGTGGCCGGTGCAAAGCTGCCGGTGAAGCCGCTCGCCCCACTTGAAGACGGCTGTGCAGCGTCCTGGCTTCCGGAGGAGGTCTCCGCCACTTGATCGACGAGGATCATGAACTCTGCTGCGCCCCATCCCAGCGGAGTGCCGTTTTCCGCCAATTGCAACCATGCACCGTCGTCGGAGCGTCCTAGCACCAGAAAGGTCTCGCCTGCGCTCGCCAGCCGCACAATCGAGTTCTGCGTGCCCGGGCCGCTGCGGATGTTGAGCTGATCCACGGCGACGCGTGCAAACTGTTGGGGCGTCGGCGTTGACTGTGGAGCGCTCGGTGCAGCCGTTTGCGCCGGGGCGGCGCTGTCGGTTGGATTGCTTGCGGGCGCAATCGTCGGCGTCGGCGTTGTTTGCGCCTGGGCGGCGACCGGCGTCTTGGTGGGCGTTGGCGTCGGTTCACTGCCGCCGCCACAGGCGGCCAGGAGCAACGCCGCCCCTGTGAGCAGAACGAACAATCTCAGCGGAAGTCGCATCGTTTCCATCCTTTTCATCCGGTGGCCTAGCGCCCCATCATGGCGCGCAACGCATCAAAGGCCGGGCGCCCCACTATAGCGAATGCACCCATCTCTGTGTTGCGCGGATAGTTGAGATTCCACAGCATCGGTACGGCGACATAGCCGGACTCGGCCATGATCCGGAAGGATTCCACGATCCAGCGCGCCTGCGTCGCTTCGTCGATGCGCACTTGATACTCATACCCCGGAAAGGGAGTGGGCGTCGAGCCCCAGCCGAATTCGGTTGGCCACAGGCGCTTGTTGACGTCCCCGAACTCTTCCATCACCCGCCGCGACTCGCGCAGCGTGCTCAGGAAGTAAAAGCTGCGATGGTTGACGTGCGAGGGCGCATCGTAGCGGCCCGCCTGCCAGTCCTCAAAGGTCACCGAGGGCGGATTGGCGAAGCCGCTGGGATGGATGCCCACGCCGTCGCTGTATTGTTTCAAGCCGTGTTGATACATGCCGCGTAGGTAGTCAATGTCGTCATAGGCGACGTCGCTGTAGCCGGCCGGCGTCGGCGCGCCGCTGATCACCAACATCGAAGGACACGCCGCCTTGATAGCGTTGTAGGCCCGCTTCAGCAGATCCATGTAACTGGCCGGTTCAAGCGGGAAGCCTTCCCACTCGCGGCGCAGATTTTGTTCGTTCCACACTTCGATCGCCTGCACTCGTCCACAGTAGCGGCCGGAGATAGCGCCCAGGAAGTTGGCGAAAAGCTGGAAGTCCTCCGGCGGACCGCCGGTCCCCCCCAAGTTCGGTCGCGTCCACGCCGGCGCCGTCACCACGCTGAACATCAGGTTGATGCCGTTGCCGTGCATCGCATCGACGATGGCGTCCATTTCCTGCCATTGAACGGCGCCCGGCTCCGGCTCGGCAAACTCCCAGCGGATCTGTTGCTTGGCCCAGCCGAACCCCAACTGCTTGAGCAGATTGGCGACGCCCTGCTTGTCTCCCTGCCACATATTGACCGACATGCCATAGCCGAAACCGGTCGAGGTGTTGGGCGCGGCCACCGGAACAGGGGCCGGTGCAGCGGCGGACGCCGAGGCGCCGGCGGGCGCGGGCGGCGCAGGGATGTCCGCTTCCGGCACGACAGGGATATTTTCCGGTGCGCCGCTGACGCTGGTCAGGCTGGCAAAGATCCATGCCGGCTCCTGACGACCGGGCAAGCGGATTTGATACCAGTCGCGCGCTGCGGTGACGCCGAGGATCTGATAACGAGATCCGGCGGGAGCCGAAGCGATCACCGGATAATTGGTGCCCGGCCCCCCGCGCACGTTCGTGCGGGGAGGATTGGTGGTCGCCACAATTGCGCCTTCCGGGAAGTCGGTCGTCGACGCTGCAGCCGTAGCAGCCCCTGGGGAGGGCGAGGCCGCAGCAGTGGAGGGTGCAGTCGCCTGAGAGGCGGCAGCCGTAGCCGGCGCAGCGCCTCCCGTCTGTGCGATGGTGGACACGTACATGGCGACGAGCCAACCGCCGACGTTGTCGCGCGTCGTCACCTGATACCAACGGCCATCGGCGCTGACGGATTGAATCTGCACGACCGCGCCCTGGCTGAGGCGGGCGACGACCGGCGCTGTGATACTCGGCGCCGAACGCACGTTGAGGCGCGCCACCGTGACCTGCCCTTGCGCAGGCGTTGCGCCATCGGCACCGCTTTGAGCCAGTGTGATAGGGGATGCGTTGAAAAACAGTAGCCCGACCAGAAATAAGGCGCCCAGCAGACTCGACAGTGTGCGAGGAAATCCGGAATGCAAACTTAAGCTCCTTTCATCGAAGTGCACGGCAGGGGCGACGCATGCGTCGCCCCTGGGTCCCTGTTCGATCTTCAAGTCACTCGGACATTGTTGACTTTACATTATGTTGACTTCAGATTATTTGGGCATCTGCTTCAGCGCTGTATAGACGGGCAGAGGATTCCAGTTCCTGTCCACGATTCCCCACTGCGCCTTTTCGGTGCCGTCGGCCACAACCCGGAAGTTCAGGTTCCACAGGAAGGCCGGGCCGACCCAGCCCCAGTTTTTCATCATCTGGAAGGCTTCGACCGTCCATTGTGCCTGCTCGGTGAAGTCGTTGTCGTCGGCGTAGCGATAGCGCGGGTCATAGGCGCCGCCCGCCGCCCAGCCGAACTCGGTGGGCCAGATCTTCTTGTTGCCGGCGCCATAGACATTCATGATATTGCGATAACCTTCCATGGTGCTGCGGAAGCTCCAGGAATGGTGGGGGGAGTCGCAGGCGCCGTTGAAGGTGTTGCCGTGTTTTTGGATTGCCTCGCAGGCGTTCTCCCACGTGACAGACGGCGGCACGTTGTAGCCGCTCGGATGCGCGCCGACGGCGTCCAGGTAGTTGTTGGCGCCAGCCTTGAACATCTCTTCAAGATAGGTGAAGTCGTCCATGGCGTAGGGCGGGTTGTTGCCGGCCGGTGTGAGCGCGCCGCTCACCACCGTCATGGAAGGACAGGCGCTTTTGATGGCGTTGTAGGAGACGGCCAGCAACTGCACGTATTCGGCGGGGTTGAGCGGCCTGTTGCCCCATTCGTAGTGCAGGTTCTGTTCGTTCCACACTTCGATCGCCTTGAGCGACTTGCCGCAGTAGCGGCCTGCGATGGCGCCCAAGAAATTGGCGAAGGTCTGTGGGTCTTGTGGCGGCCCGCCGACGCTGCGGTCGAAGCCCGGCTCGCGCGCCCAGTCCGGGGCGTTGACGACACTGAAGAGCACGCTCACCCCGCGACTGCCCGCCGCTTCGACGATCTCGTCCATGCCGGGCCAGTCAATTTGGCCGGGGCCGCCGGCCTCAAAACGTTTCCATTCGATCTGTTGCTTGATCCAATTAAAGCCAAGGTCATTCACGGAGTCGAGGATACGCCAGATCTGTCCATTGTCGACGGCGTGCACCTGGATGCCGTAGCCGAAGCCCTGCCCGCCGGAGGGCGCAGCGACGGGCGCAGGGGCCGCAGCGGCCGTCACCGGCTCCGACGCAGCTGCTTGTGCAGGCGCTGCAGCTACTGCAGGCGGCTCCGGGATATTTTGCGCCACGGCAATTGCGTCGCGATTGCCGCTGATGGTGGCAAGCTGGGCAATCACCCATCCGCTACGGTTGTTATACTCAATCTGCCACCAGTCGGCGTTGGGTGTCTTGCCGGTGACTTTGTAGGATTGTCCCGGCGCTACTTGGCCGAGCACGGTGAAGTTGGTGCCCGGCCCCTCGCGCACGTTGACGATCTGGTCGACGGAAAGCATGGCGGCGGCGACTGCCTCTGTAGAAACGTCGGCTTTTCTGCTTGCAGCCAGAGCCAGCACAGCCGATTTGGGGCTGGTCAGGGCGGTGCCGTTGGCGTTGACCAACTGTGCGTCAACGCGCAGCGAGCCGCTGGCCGTGGACGAGAGCTGGAACGCCGTCCTGGGGCTATCCAGGGGGCGAATCTGTTGCCCGAGCACGCTGCCGTCTTCGGCGTAAAGCGTGTACGCCACCGCCATTTGCGCCGCCGGCGCCGACGAAGTGGCCTCGCCCATCTGGAAGCGCTGCAGCACCTGGAAAGTCGCCGGGTCGATGTCGCCGTTCGCCGGCACCTGCAAGGTCACGTTGGTGACATTGTATTTGCGCAGCAGGTCGAGCTTGCGCCCGAGGCTGCCGGCGGTCTCAATGTAGACGGTGCGCTGCAGCCCTTGATCGTCGATGTAGGTGTAATAATAGATGCCCAAGTTGTCGTCCCACTGCACCTGGCCTTGGAGGCGGGGATTGTCAAGGCTGATCATGACGTTGCCGTCCTCGCCTGCTTCGGCGGCGATGGAGCCAAGAAGCGGCGCAAGCGCCTCTTGATAGCCTTTCAGGAGGAGATAGTTGCCACTGCGTTCGACCGAATGGGCCGGCAGCTCGATGGCAAGTTTGCCGGGGCCGATCTCATCCGTGGCGTAAGCTAGCAGCAGCTCCATTTCGCCGCCCGGTGCGTAGGCGCGCGGGTCGATCGGCGCCGGCACGATCACGGTCGTGGCCGCCTGACTGAGCGCGCGCCAGTCATAGCCGCCGGTGTTCCATAGCTCTGCGGAGATCGGGGTGGCCGGCTCGACGCGCACGGCGAGCGTTTTGTTGTGAGCCGCCAGTCGTTCCGCCACCCTTGCGATGAAGCGCGCGTAATCTGCTCGAGCGCTTGGCACGGCGTCGACGCCACGGTAATCGATCAACAGGCCCGGGTAGCCGTTGGCGAGGACCAACTGTTCCAGGGTCATTAACTGATTGTCCTGCAGACCCGGATCGATCAACAAGTTGTTGATCAGGTCTGTACGTACCGTTTGCCCTTCGACGTTGGTGATGATCGGAACGGTGTTGCCGGTGTTGGGAGGCGCCTGACCGTCGAGGCCGCCGTCTCCGCGCAAATTCAACACGCCGCGCGCCTCGTTGGTCACCACTGCACCTTGTGGTAACTGTCCGTTCAGCCCGAGGTTGAGCGTCACCGCAGGCACGCCTGGCAGGGTCTGCACCACGACAAAATCGCGCGGCACGTAGTCCAGCCGCGACTCGATGATGTCGGCTTCTGGCAACACGCGCGCGGGCATATGGCGCCACGTCTCGCCGGTCCATTCATAGACGGCGAGCGTTTCGTAGGGCAGGCTGTCGTTCGGAATGGGAATCGTGACGATGGTCTGCAGCGGCGTGCGTCCACGCACTTCGACGTGATAGACCGGGCTTTTGACAATCAGCGTTTCCGGTAGATTCTGCGCCGCTTTATACATTCGTTCGCCTGCGCGTCCCTCGATGAAGTTAATGCGAGGCGTGCTGGTGATCTTGGCCTGAAAATTTGCCAGGACGCCTTCCGCTGGGAAATTCACGGTGGTTCCATCGGGGTCCATAATGGCGCCGCCGGTGGCGGCGCTGATGCGCTCAAAGGTGAACGCCTGCAGGCGATCGAGAAGGCTGACCGGGGGAAGCAACAGGATGGCGACGAGCAAGCCGGGGATCAAAATGAAGGTCACCAACCAGGCTGCTGGCCCTTCGAACATCCGACCCAAGCCGCCGGACGACGGAGGGCGGCGATCAAGCCGAGTATTCTGCATATTCTGTCCACTCCTTCAGAAAACTAAGTTCACCGGTTCACTTTCCATCGGAGAATCGACTGGCGACAACGCTCGTAGATGCTCGTATCATTTGTGATGAGTTCTCTTTTTTGTCAGCGTCGGCCTACTCTCTCGCTTGCAGGCGCGCCTCAACCGTCCCGATGCGCAACCTTTTAGGAACACGGTCAAGCAGCTATCTTAGCATACGGTGAAATGTGCGCCAAAAAGGCGGGGAAAGGTTGAAAATTCGTCCCCTCTTTTCCCTCGATGGTATACTCTAACAATATGTCCTATGAATTGTCTGACGACTTGTCGCATTTGGATTCGTCGCTGCGTTCCCATCGCTGGCTTGAGCGTCTGTTGTTGCTGATTTTTCTTCTCTGTTTGGTCGTCGGCCTCGGTGCCCTTGCGCTTTTCTTTGCCGTGCGCAACAGCGCCCGACCTTCGCTGAACGTCGATCCGCTGCGGTCTGTCCGCGTGAATTTGATAGACTCCTCGCTCGCCTTGCGTCAGTTGAGTGGAGATCCAGCGGCGGCGCTGGCGGCCCAAACGATGCAGGCCGGTTATCTGGAGACCGCTCGCGCCATCTTGACCTTTGCGACGGACATTTCGCCGGTGGAGCGCAGCGCTCGTCTGAGCCATCTTGCGCGCGCCTACCTGGCGGCCGGTCAGCGCGATGCTGCCGCGCAGATCTATGCTCAGGTGATTTCCGCCGCCATCTTGGAAGATGCCATACCGCTCACCGAGCGGGTTCACTTGCTCAAATTGAGCGCAGACGGCCTGCACAAAACAGGCTTTGAAGACGCCGCCGTCGACGCTGCCACGCAGGCGCTGCGCATCGCAGTGCAGGCGCCCGGGCTTCTCCCCGCCCAACGCAGCGCGCTTTTCAATGACCTGCGCGCCGTTGTCGAACAATTCGACCGTTCCGATCCCGCCGTCGAGACGCTGCGTCTCCAATTGCGCGACTACGTGCGCAATCCTTATCTTACCGGCGCCGGCTTGATCGTGACGCCAACTTTGGCGACGTTTCCTCAACAGATCGCCTACGATTCTCTGACGCAAGAAAAGATCGCCGCACGACAGCAGGCTGCCCGCATCCTGGCGGATCGCATCGCTTTTACCGGCGGCGTCGACATCGAACCGGAGCGACAGGCGCTTGCGCAGGCGCTGCTGGAGGAAGACCAGGCGCGCACACACTTTTATCAAAACCCTGGTGAGCTTTCGCGCGAGCAACAACTGTGGCTCTGGCTCGATCATCGCGCTTGGCTGGTGGAAAAGGCGCGCATTGCCCTGCAAGGGTACGGGATCTCGCTTCTGCCGCAATGGGAGAGCGAACTGGATGGGATTCTCAACCGATTGAACGCCGACTACGTCTTTCTGAATTCATTGATGACAGCCTTTGTGGTTGATCGACCCACCACGACGGAGCAGCGCTTGCTTCAGGTGGAAAGTCATCACTGGGCGGCGGCGCAGGCCATGCGCGGGTTGTATCCGAACGCGCCGACCGACGACATCGGCGAGCTGTTGCGCGGCCTTCAGGAGGAGCTTCGACGCGAGGGAACGCCGCTGGCGCTGCCCGTGATCTTCGATCCTGCTGCAACACCGCCCGGTTTTCGCATCCAACCGGCCCCATGACCGGAGAATGCCCATGAGCGAACTGGACAATCTCGAGCTTTATGCTTTCAGTCGCCTCTATGACCGCGCCGGCGACCCGACGCATCCTGCGCGCGGGCTGAAAGCAGCGCAGGAGTGGCTTGCTCGACAGCCGAGTCGTCTCTATGCGGAAGTCGCGCGTTTTGACCTTCCCTATGACGTCCGACCGCTGGCCAACGCCGTCGCGCACCTGTGCGCGCCTGAAGGAAAGCCTCCGGCAGCAGCGATCGGAGACGGCGTAGATGCGCGCGGCCTGCGGAGCCTTCTCCACTTCGACGGGCATCCTGCCTACACGTTCGCCTTTCTCTGGGGATTGGCGAGAGCGGCTGGAGGGCAGGATTCGGCGCCACCTACGCTCGACCTTGCCTGGCTGGAAAGCCTGACGCCGACGACGCCCCATGCGGCCAATCCCGCCAAACACCTGGCGCAACGCTTTTATGCGCGCGTGCCACTGTTGTGGGCGGAGGAAGGCTGGCAGACCGAAATCGCTCACGACTGGCGGCTGCGCATCTTGCGATACGCTGAAAGCGCCGCCATCGTCGCCGATTTCAGAGAAATGCAGCATGCATGGAGCATGGCGCGTTTCCCCAATTTCTGGATAAACGCCCTCTGCGTGGCCAAGATCGGCGCCGTCGCCTCGGACAAAGAGGCGCAGGCAAATGCGCTCCAATCCATCTTGCAAAAAAGACGATTTAATACAATCCATATTGAAGTTCCCGGAGACGATCCCTTGACGCGTGCAGTGCACCTGCTCTATTTCGGCGAGTGGGTGGCGCTGTATCTAGCCGCCCTGAACGGCGTCGAACCCGAGGCGCGCGTGCCGCTGCAGCTGCTGGGCCTGATCGGCGGCCGAACGTCATGAAAACGTCGGACGAGAGGGTGACAAAAGGCGTTTGACAGGGTGTAGACTCCGGCGTATACTGACGTTATAGGTTAACGGAGAGTTAATCCGTTAATCAGCGATTAACGTAATCAGCGATTAACGCAAACCTGCGAGTTTTGGTTGTTGTCGTTCCTTCCGATTTACATGCTGCGGCGATGAATCGTTGTGCGTCGAGGAGGGCGCAGAGGAGTGACGATCAAAACGCCAATTGCAAATGTTCGATCGATACGTCAATGAAACCACCCAGTGCGCGCTTGCGCCTGGGTTTTTTGTTCGATTCGCTTCAGAAACACAGCTCGCTTCAAAATACGGCCAATCCATTCAGGTCTCTCATTCAACGAAAGGATCGAATCATGGACTCAGCGGTGAGCAGAATCCTCAAGGCCAGACAATATGCGGCGGAACGCGACCATCGCGTCAAGATGCACAGCTTTGAAGTCGAACTGCACGGCGACAACCATACGCACCTGATCCGTTATGACCACGGGCAATGGCTGTGCGATTGCGAAGAATTTCAGCTGCGCGGGGTCTGCGCGCATGTCATGGCGATGGAGGAGATTCTCGGCGACTCCGTAGAGCCTGCTACATACGCGGTTGCGCGCTGAATCGCCTGATGCGCCGAACGGCGCCTCTCTCAATTAGATCAACAGCAACTAAATATCAACTAAATATGTAGCGCTAGGGGGCAGAACATTGCCCCTTAGTTTTGTTTTTGCTCCGGTTCTTTGCGGGTTGTCGTTGGGCGGGCAAATTCGCAGAAAAATTTTCGCAGAAGGTTTGGATGCTACTCTCTGTCTGTGATATGCTGCACCTTGGCTGAACTGGCGTATAAGGAGTGAAACTGGGCTTGAAACGAAATCTGCAAATGGCGCTTGGCCTGGTTGTCAGCGCACTTTTCATCTACTGGGCGCTGCCCGGCCTTCATCTTCCCACCGTGGCGGAGGCGCTGCAGACGGCGAATTACCTGTGGCTCTTTCCCGGCGTAGCCGTCTATATGGTGGGGCTGTGGGTGCGCACCTGGCGCTGGCAATACATCTTGCGGCCGGTCAAACGAGTTCCGGTGAAGACGCTGTTCCCGATGGTCTGCATCGGTTACTTCGGCAATAACGTCTTTCCTTTTCGGGCCGGAGAGCTGCTGCGCTCTTATGTACTGAAGCGGCGCACCAACGTCGCCATCACCACGAGCTTGGCAACGGTGATTATCGAACGCGTCACCGACGGTCTGGTGATGCTGCTCTTTGTCTTTCTGGCGCTTCCCTTTGCGCCGATGCCGTCGTTCTTTCGCAACATCGTGGTGGCGACGACGGCGTTATTTTCGCTGGCGACGCTTTTGTTCATGTGGATGGCGATTCAACCGGAGCGCGTGGAACGCTTTTATAATCTTCTGGCCAGCGCAGTGCTGCGCGGCCGTTTACGCCGGCGTGCAGACGCACTGTACGAGCGATTTATGCTCGGGCTGCGCAGTCTGCGCCATCCTTCGGACGTGATCATGATTTTTTTCACCAGCGTTCTCATCTGGCTCCTGGAAACCGTAAAGTACTGGTTCGTCATGCACGCCTTCGATTTCTCGGTCAGCTTCATCGTGCTGATGCTGATGAACGGGCTGGTCAACCTGGCGACGACGTTGCCGGCTGCGCCCGGCTACATCGGCACATTCGACGCGCCGGGCATCAAGACGCTGGAGGCCTTCGGCGTTGACGCCTCGATCGCGGCCGGCTATACGTTCACGCTGCACGCTGCACTGTGGGCGCCGGTGACGCTGCTCGGCGGCTATTATTTCTGGCGCGAACATCTGCGCCTCAGCGACATCGAGGCGGCCCAACGCCAGGTCGAAGCGGCGTCTCCGCCGGTCGAAGCGTCTGAGCGCGAAAAGGCGGCGGACTCTTCTGCGCCCATCGTCTGCGCGAAGAAGTGAGTTTACATGATAAGCACCGAGGTGGAATGAAACTATGTGTGCACAACAGAATGGGAGAAGAAATATGCGCAACATCGCAGTTGCAGGCACCGGCTATGTGGGTCTCTCCACCGGCACCTGTTTCGCCGATATGGGCAACAACGTCACCTGCATCGACATCAACGAAGAAAAGATCGCCATGTTGAAGCGGGGTGAGTCTCCCATCTACGAGCCAGGGCTGAGCGAAATGATCGTGCGCAACATGAAGGCCGGGCGTCTGCATTTCACCACCAGCTATGAGGAGGCGCTCAAGGACGCTGAGTTTATCTTCATCTGCGTCGGTACGCCGAGCGGCGTCGACGGGGAGGCAGATCTGCAATATGTGCGCATGGCCGCAGAGTCGGTTGCCCGCGCCATGACCCATCCCATCATCGTAATCAACAAGAGCACCGTGCCTGTCGGCACCGGCGACTGGGTGGCCGACATTATCCGCCGCAGCCAGCCGGAGCCGATCGATTTCTCCGTGGTGAGTTGTCCGGAATTCACGCGCGAAGGTTCGGCCATTTACGACTTCATGAACCCGGACCGCGTCGTGATCGGCAGCCGTGATCCGGAGGCGGCGGAGCGGGTGGAGCAGCTTCATCTGCCGTTGCGCACGCGCATTATCATGACCGATCTGCGCACGGCCGAGATGATCAAATATGCCAGCAATGCTTTCCTGGCCACCAAGATCAGCTTCATCAACGAGATCGCCGTCATCTGCGAGAAGCTCGGCGCCGATGTGCGGGAAGTGGCGGAAGGGATGGGTTTCGACCGCCGCATCGGCTCGCAGTTTCTGAACGCCGGCCTCGGCTACGGCGGCAGCTGCTTCCCCAAGGACGTCAAGGCGCTCGAACACATGGCGCTGGTGCACGGCTCGCATCCGTCGCTGCTGCGCGCCGTGATCGACATCAACCGCGACATGCGGCGCTGGGCGGTCTACAATCTGCGCGAGCTGCTCGGCGGCAAGCTGGACGGCAAGCGCATCGGGCTGATGGGGCTGGCCTTCAAACCCAACACCGACGACATTCGCGAGGCACCGGCGCTGGAGATCGCCCACATGCTGCGCAATGAGGGTGCGCTCGTCTCCGGCTACGACCCGGTGGCCATGGGTAACGTGGCGCGCGTGGATAAACAGATCCGTCTCGCCGAGGACGCCTACGACCTGGCGGCGGGGGCCGACGCCCTCCTTGTCTGCACCGAATGGAACGAGTTCAAGCAGCTCGACCTGCTGCGGCTGCGCGACCTGATGGCGCAGCCGATCCTGGTGGACGGCCGCAACATCTACGAGCCGGACATGATGGTCTCGCTCGGTTTCAAATATCGAGGCGTCGGCCGCGTGCCGCGCAACGCCAACGGCTTCTGATGTCGACGCCCCCGCCGCGGATGCATTCTATGCTCGATCCTTTGATTCAAACTACGCTTGACAATGGCCTGCAGGTCATTTTGCGTCCCAGTCACCGCGCACCGGTCGCCAGCTTTTGGGTTTTCTACCGCGTCGGCAGCCGCATCGAGACACCGGGCTGCACCGGCATCAGCCACTGGGTGGAGCACATGCTCTTCAAGGGCACACCGCGCTACCCGCGCGGGGAGTTCGACAAAGCCGTGGCGCGCGCAGGCGGCGTCTTCAACGGCATGACCGGGCAGGACTGGACGGTCTACTTCGAGACGTTGCCCGCCGACCGCATCGATCTGGCCCTGCAGGTTGAGAGCGACCGCATGGTGAACGCCGTCTTCGACCCACAAGAGACGGAGCTGGAGCGCACCGTCATCCTGAGCGAGCGCGAGGGCAGCGAAAATAACGAGTTCTACCGCCTGCATGAGGAGGTGCAGGCGGCGGCCTTTCTGGAGCACGGCTACCGCAACCCGATCATCGGCTGGCCTTCTGACCTCCGCACTCTGACGCGGGATGCACTCTATGCGCATTATCGCACCTACTACACGCCCAACAACGCGGTCGTGGTCGTGGCCGGCGACTTCGAAGCAGAGGCCATGCTGGCGCAAGTGGAGCAATGTTTTGGAGGACTGAAGCCCGGCCCCGTAGCGCCGCCGCTTCGCATCGAAGAGCCGCCGCAGCGCGCCGAGCGACGCATCCTCTTGCGCGGGGAAGACCCCACCGCCTATTTCTTGCAGGTCTTTCATGCGCCGCCCGCCCTCCACCCGGACTTTTTCCCCTTCGTCGTGCTCGACTCGGTGCTGGGCGGCGCCAAAGGCATGGGCCTCTTCGGCGGCAGCGCCAACAATCGCAGCAACCGCCTCTACCGCGCGCTGGTGGAGCGGCAGCTTACTGTGGATGTCGCCACCAGCTTTGGCCCCACCATCGACCCGGGCCTCTTCTCGATCAGCGCAACGTTGGCGCCTGGCGTCGAACATCGGGCAGTCGAAGAGGCGATCTGGAGTGAATTGGAAGCCATCCAGCGACATGGCGTGACGGCAGCCGAGATGGAAAAAGCCATCAAACAGACGCGGGCGCAGTTCGCCTACAGCAGCGAAAGCGTCACCTATGAGGCGTATTGGCTGGGCTTCAGCCGAGTCGTCGCCACGCTGGACTGGCTGGCGAACTGGAGCGAGCGGCTGCAGGCGGTCACGGCCGAGGATGTGCAGCGCGTTGCCTCCTTGTATCTGCAACGTCGCAGCCAAACAGTGGGGTATTACATCCCCGATGGGAAGGTGCAGGGATGAACGCCTATGTCACTGCGCTGCCCGGCCCGGAAACCATTTTTCAGACGACGTTGTCCAACGGTCTGACGATTCTGGTGCGGGAAAATCACGCCTCGCCGGTGGTTGCGCTGCAAGGCGCGCTGCGTGTCGGCTCTGCGCACGAAGCGCCGCACCAAGCGGGGTTGGCGGCTTTTGTCGCCAACATGCTCACGCGCGGCAGCGAGCACTACGACTACGACGCCTTCAACGCCGCGGTCGAAAACGTCGGCGCTTCGCTCACCGCCTCTGCCGACATCCACAGCACAGATTTCTCCCTCACCTCGTTGTCCGAGGATTTTGAGCGTCTGCTGGCGCTGCTGGCCGACCTGGTGCGATGGCCCACCTTTCCTGAAGAGCACGTCGAACGTCTGCGCCAGATGAAGCTGGTGCGCATTCAGGAACGGGAGCAGGACACGGCCAGCGTCGCCGCGCGGCAGTTCAATGAAACCCTCTTTGGACGCGAACATCCGTACGGGCGCATAACGGAAGGGTATCTGGAGACCGTGGCCGCATTGAAGCGGCAGGACATGATTGACTTCCATCGGCGCTATTTTTCGCCTCAGGGCGCTGTGCTGGCGATCGCAGGCGACGTCGACGCGCAACGTACTGTGGACGTGATCGGCGAGTTGTTCGGAGACTGGGAAGCGTCCGCCGTTCTCGCGCCGCAGATTGAACACGTGCGCCTTGACGGCCAGCGTCGACTACATGCGAGCTTGCCGGGAAAAGTGCAAAGCGACATTGTCATCGGCGCCTACGGCGTGCGCCGTCGTGACCCCGACTTTTACGCCGTGCGCGTGGCCAACTGCATCCTAGGGCAGTTCGGCATGATGGGGCGGTTGGGCGAGCGCGTGCGCGAACAGCAAGGGTTGGCATACTACTGCTACAGCACCTTCATTGCCGAGCAGGAGGACGGCATCTGGTTTGCTGCGGCCGGCGTCAACCCTGCGGACGTCGAAGCCGCGGTTGAAAGCATTCTCGATGAATTCAGACGCCTCTGCACAGAGCCGGTCAGCCGGGAGGAGCTTTCCGACAGCCAGGCGCACCTCACCGGCGTCGTGCCGTTGACGCTGGAGACCAACGAGGGCGTCGCCTCCACCTTGCTGAGCATGGCGTGGCACGATTTGGGGCTAGACTATTTGCACCGCTATCCGTCGCTAATTTACGGCGTCACCGCCGAGGATGTGCAGCGCGTGGCGGGGGAATATCTCCAACCGGAGCGTTGCGTAATCTCTATTGCAGGGCCAGATGCAGACGAACTCGGAGCCTTGCAGGAATGATGCAGGTATACATTGCCGCCCAGGATGGACGGTCATGATGCGCACCGGCGTAGACATTATTGAAATCGAGCGGGTGCGTGCAGCCATTGATGCGCATGGAGAGCGCTTCCTACGCCGCGTCTATACCGATGCAGAGCGAATCTGTTGCGGCGATCGCGTCGAATCGCTGGCTGCACGGTTTGCCGCCAAAGAAGCCGTCGCCAAGGCGCTTGGTGTCGGCGTCTGGCGAGAGGGCGTGGGGTGGACAGACATCGAAGTGTTGCGCGATGCGTGCGGCGCGCCGACGCTGCATTTGCACGGCGCAGCGGCCGTACGTGCCGCCGAACTGGGGTTGACCATGTGGTCGATCAGTTTGAGCCATCATCGCACGCAGGCGATCGCCTTTGTGGTTGCCATGGGTGAAGCGTAAAGGTTTGCGAGGGAATTATGGCAGACTTTATTCAGGTCATCACCACCGTAGACAGCGAAGAAGATGCGCAAAACATCGCCGGCGCAGTTGTCGGCGAACGGCTGGCGGCCTGCGCGCAAATCATCGGGCCGATCTCCAGCGTCTATCACTGGAATGACACCATCGAAAACGCCGAAGAGTGGATGCTCGTGATTAAGAGTCGCAGCGATCTCTTCTCAGAATTGAGCGGCCTCATCCAGCAGCTTCATCCCTACGATGTACCGGAAATTTTGGCGACGCCTATCGTCGCCGGCGGCGCCGGCTATTTGGAGTGGATGGCCGGCCAGCTCAAACGATCTGCAAACCGAACATAAACTGTAAGCCGAAAGAGGACACAGGTCCATCCGGGTTAGGCCGACGGCGTCAAATCGAGTATAATTTGAGGCTGAAGGTAGAGATCACTGTAGAGGTGCAGGAGCCTTTTGGATGGATGACAATCTGGAGTTTCCTCGTAACGACGCGCCCGATTCCGGCGCCGACAACGACGCTATGGACGAAGCGTCCAAAGGAGGGAGCGGAGCAACAGGCGGCGCAGGTGTCAACGGCAACGGCGCAACGATGAACGGCGACAACTTCCATATCGGCAACGTGCGCAACGTTCTAATCGAACAGGAGATGCGCACCGCCTATCTCGATTATGCCATGAGCGTAATCGTGGCGCGCGCGCTGCCCGACGCACGCGACGGACTGAAGCCCGTGCATCGACGCATCTTGTACGCCATGCACGACATGGGGTTAGGGCCGACCAGTCCCTACAAGAAAAGCGCCCGCATCGTCGGCGAAGTGCTCGGCAAATATCACCCGCACGGCGACTCCGCCGTCTACGACGCCATGGCGCGCATGGCGCAGGACTTCAGCCTGCGCTATTGCCTGGTCGATGGCCAGGGCAACTTCGGCTCAATCGATGGCGACAGCCCTGCGGCGATGCGCTACACCGAGGCGCGGCTCTCGCGCATCGCCGAGACCATGCTCCAGGACATCGATATGGACACGGTGGACTGGACCAACAACTTCGACGACAGCCTGCAGGAGCCGACCGTTCTGCCCGCCATGCTGCCCAACCTGCTCGTCAACGGCACGAGCGGCATTGCCGTCGGCATGGCTACCAACATTCCACCGCACAACCTCGGCGAAATTGCTGACGCAGTCGCCTATGTGATCGATAACTGGGAGCGGCGTAACGAGATCGGCCTGGAAGAGCTGATGCAGTTCGTCAAAGGCCCGGACTTTCCGACCGGCGGCATTATCCTCGGCTCGGAAGGCATCAAGCAGGCCTTCGCCACCGGCCGCGGCAAAATTCTGGTGCGGGCGAAGACCAGCATCGAAGAGATGCGCGGGGGGCGCTTCGCCATCATCGTTACCGAGATCCCCTATCAGGTCAACAAGTCCAACTTGATCGAGCGCATGGCCGAGCTGGTGCGCGAGGACAAGCTCGACATGATCGGCGACATCCGCGATGAGTCCGATCGCACGGGCATGCGCATCGTCATCGAGCTCAAGCGCGGGGCGGCGCCCAAAAAGGCGCGCAACCGCCTCTTCAAGCACACACAGCTGCAGACATCTTTCGGCGTCAACATGCTGGCGTTGGTCAACGGCGAGCCGATGACTTTGAGCCTGCGCCGCGCCCTGATCGTCTATATCGAACATCGCTTCGACGTGTTGACAAGGCGCACGCAGTTCCAACTCGCCAGAGCGCGCGAGCGCGCTCACATCCTGGAAGGGTTGCGCATCGCTCTCGAATTCCTGGACGAAGTGATCGCCACCATTCGTCAGAGCGAAAGCGCCGACGCCGCTCGCACTGCGCTTATGGAGCGCTTCGGACTGTCGCAGGTGCAGGCGCAGGCGATCCTCGATATGCAGCTGCGTCGCCTGGCTGCGCTCGAACGCCAAAAGATCGAGGATGAATATCAGGAGACGCTGGCGCGCATCGCCTATTATGAAGACCTGCTTGCCCATCCGGAGAAAATCCGCGGCCTGATTCGAGAGGACATCCTGTCGCTGAAGGAGCGCTTCGGCGACCCGCGGCGCACGCTCATCGTCCACGATGCCAACGGCGAGTTCAGCGACGAAGACCTGATCGCGCAGGACAACGTGCTGATCAGCTACAGCGCCGGCGCCTACATCAAGCGCATGAGCGTGGAGTCCTTCCGCGCGCAGAACCGCGGGGGACGCGGGGTGAAGGGGATGACCACGCGCAACGAGGACGAAGTGGTCGATCTGCTCTTCGCCCGCACGCTCGACCACATCCTGTTCTTCACCAACAGAGGCCGCGTCTACTCCAGTCGCGTCTATGAGCTGCCCGAAGGTAATCGCACTGCGCGCGGCATGCACATTGCCAACGTGCTCAACCTCATGCCGGACGAGACGGTGACCACCATGCTCGTCGTGCCCGATTTCGAGATGGCAGAGTATATCACTTTGCTGACGCGGCAGGGACGCATCAAGCGCATGGACCTCAATGCCTTCGCCAACATTCGCTCCAGCGGCCTGATCGCTATGACCTTGGAAGAGGGGGACTCGCTGGACTGGGCGCGACTCACCAAGGGCGGCGAGGATTTCATCGTCGTCACCCGCCGCGGGCGTGCGCTCCGCTTCAATGAGGAGGACGTCCGCCCCATGGGCCGCACTGCGGCCGGCGTGATGGCGATCCGCCTGCAGGGCGACGGCGATGAGGTGGTGGGGTTCGATGTCGTCAAGCCCCACGCCGACCTGCTCGTGATTCACGCGCAGGGCTACGGCAAGCGCACTCCTTTGCGCGAATACAGCGTCCATGGCCGCTACACGCAGGGCATCTGGGCGACCGATTACACGCGTCTAGAGGAGATCGGCCCGATCGTGGCTGCCCGCGTGGTGGAGCCGCGCGACCAGATCACCCTCATGACCGCCAACGGCATCGTGCTGCGCACGCCGGTCAGCGGCATTCGCGTCGCCGGCCGCATGACGCGCGGCGTGCGCGTCGTCAATCTGCTCGACGGCGACAGTGTAGCCGCCGTGGCGGTGATGACCCATGACGATCTCAACCGCGGGGTCGATGACGGCGGCGAAACCGGGGCAGACCTCGCCCTGAATGGCGGAGAAGGGACAGACGAAACCGGCGCCGAGCCATCCGGCGAAGGCGTTGCAGCCGTTGGTGAAGCGTTTTCTTTCAACCCGGAGTGATATGTCGGCCTCCTTTGCGACGCTTCAAAAGCCGGGGTACCAATGGGCCTACATCCCCTCGCGTCAGCCGGCGCTGATCGCAGAGACGTTGGTCGCCTTTGCCAACAGCGAAGGGGGCTGGCTGGTGCTGGGCGTTGACGCCGACGGCGCAGTGGGAGACTTCATGACCGACGATGAGTTGGCTGACGCCGTACGCGCAGCAGAGCGAATGTGTCGCCCTCCGGTGCGCACGGTGGATTGGCAGCAGCGCGAGCTGGCGGGCGGCGCCGTTGCCATCGTGCGTGTCGAACGCAGTGCCGAGCTGCACGCGCTGGAGGACGGTCGCGTGCTTGTGCGGCGCGGCGCGGAAAATGTCCCGGCCGGCGGCGAAGAGATCGAGCGGCTGATGGCGAGCCGCCCGGTCGGCGACTTCGAACTGCAGCCCGTGGCCGGCGCCACGCGCGACGACCTCGACGACGACATCATCGATGAATACCTGGAGCGCCGTCAGAAGCGCAACCCTCGCCAGGCGATCCTGCCTAAAGACAAACTGTTGCAACAGATCGGCGCACTGACGGCCGATCGTGTCCCGACGGTCTCCGGCCTGCTGCTCTTCGGCAAGGAGCCGCAGCTCTTTATGCCCCAAAGCCGCGCCGTCTTCGTGAAATTTTCCGACACCCAGCCGCGCGGTCCGGAGGGCGCGTTCGGCTATGGCCGTCGCGAGGAGTTCACCGGCGCCTTGCCGCTCATCATCGACCGCGCCTGGCGCGTTATCTGGGAGGAAATGGACAAGCGCGCGGTGGTGCGCGGCCTGCAGCGACATGAAGAGACGGAATATCCCTCCACCGCAGTGCGCGAGGCGCTCGTCAACGCCGTAGCGCATCGCGACTATCGCATCACCGGCCGCAGCATCGAAATCCGCATGTACTCCGACCGCATGGAAATCACCAGCCCCGGCGGCTTGCCTGCGCATATCACACTGGAGAATTTGGTCGAAGAGCACTACAGCCGCAACCCTCGTATCGTCAACGGCCTCTATCAGTGGGGATACATCGAAGAGCTGGGGTTAGGCATCGACCGCATGATCGAGGACATGGTCAAAGCCGGTCATCCGCCGCCCAAATTCGAGTGCCCCGGCCATCGCTTCACCGTCATCCTCTCCAACGTGCGTGACCAGGCGCGCGCGGCGCAGTCCTGGGAAAGCAACATGAACGAGCGCCAGCTTAAAGCGCTTGAATACGTCCAACAGCACGGCGCCATCACCAACAGCGAATATCGTCAGCTCTGTCCCCACGTCGGCGCAGAGACGCTGCGCCTCGACCTGGCCGACATGGTCACGCGCGGCATTCTGCTCAAGATCGGCGACAAACGCGGCACGCGCTATATCCTGAAATAATTTCTCAAGCTTGATCGACGGCATCTTGAGATGCGCCATAGCGAACGCGTATCGGCATTGTTTGTCTGGGCACAGGTGTCGCTATGCGCATAGACGCTGTGACACGCATAGCGCTCGACCTGGGCTGCAAAGCCTTCCGCCTTTAGCCCGCCCTTCACTTGCTCCGGCGCCGGCTCCGACCGGTCGATGATAGAGCATAAGAACAGGGCTTTACTCCGTGTCACCTGAAGTCAGCGCATTGTCCGCCTCCGGCACGATTGTATCCGGCGAGAGGAAGTGCCCCAGCGCCGGGTCATACCAACGGGCGTTGTAGAAGTACAGCCCCGGCGCCGCCTCCTCCCGCTGGCCGGTGAAGCGATAGGTGGTGGGCGTCGTCCCCGACGCAAAGCGGGTTGCGCCGAAGGGGCGATAGCGCAGCTCGCCCGTCTTGGTCGTCCCGCTCACGACGTAGGCCGTCCCGCCCAGGTGGTCGTTCAGCAGCCAGTGGAGCGTCCCGCCGTCGCGCAGGGCGATGCTCTGTCCACTGATGGTGTAGTACTTCTTCACAAAGCACACTTCTGGATTTCTCGATATAATGAATAAGCCGCAAAAGGAGAGGTCAGCAGATAGATGATTGTCGGAAAGCCCAAAAAGACCAGATAAGGCCAGTTTTGTAACCATTGTGATAGCCCGTCAGGATCCGAAACGACAAACCAATTCAGGAATAAAGCGATGATTACTGCCACTCCCACACCGACTAGCGAGCTGAGAAGCGGGGTAAGCTTACGAGATAGCAGGGCAAAAGTCATCCCAACCAGACATCCCGTTAAGGCACCCAATATAGTGGCGGGCAAACATCCAATAAACAATCCATAAACAGGAAATATGATTAAAGCGGTAATCAAATAGTTTATATCCAGCGCAGGATTTTGGTTAGATGGATCCGTATAATACCAAATCAATGGGAACAGAAAATTATAAAATAACGATAAATAAAAGCCAATCTTTGCTCCTTTTTTCATTCCCTTATGAGCTAAAAACAAACAGTAGTTCTTAGGGACATTGTTCATTGTGGTTCGTTACGGTTGCGTATGAAAAAAGCTTCACGTCCCATCCAATCATACATATTCATGCCTGTGCTAAAGCGTGCTAGATCATTCGACAACTCTTCTTGTGAGAAATTTTGTAATTGAAACAAGATTTCATAAAGTTTCCCATTGCGCCAGTGATATCCTTCCAGGTTAGGAAATCTTTCCACTGAACCAGCTACATCAAAACTTCCTCTTTCGTTGGGAATAAAATAGAGCTCGCCTTCTGGTCCAGGTGCAAACAGACAACCAGGACCAGCACAGACAACCGAATAGGTGACATAAATCGTTCCATCATCAAATTGTTTGATTGTAAATTGATTGTGAGAATGGCGCGGTTGATGCTCGCCACCCCCTAACCATGACTCAGAGGGGAATAGTTGGACAGTAGGGTGTACATTCTTTTTAGGATCCCTGATGAATTGTCCTGTTTCGGCATCGATCCAGAAATAAAAACGTGAACTTTGCCCGCTGGAATCGCTAGAAAAATTTCGATCATCACCCTCGTAAAGTATCAACCCTCCAGGAAAACCTTCAGATTTACTTGTGGGGATGAAACCAGCGACGCAAATTGCATTTGCATATCTGTCTGGGGGCTTAGGACAGTGGCCGGTTGGATCGGTGTACTTGAGCGGATTGAAGCGCACGTACGCATAGCGATGGTAGTCCAGCGCATTGCCCGCCTCCGGCACGATTGTATCCGGCGAGAGGAAGTGACCCAACTCCGGGTCGTACCAACGGGCGTTGTAGAAGTACAGCCCCGGCGCCGCCTCCTCCCGCTGGCCGGTGAAGCGATAGGTGGTGGGCGTCGTCTTCAATCAATACAATAGTAAGTGATGCCAGCAATCAGTAGTGTATCCAACACTATTTTTAGGAAGCTATCTTCGCTTGCCTCCGAGGAATATTCTGACATATGTTATGCCCCAGAAAACTATCCCTGGCGCAGACATTGCTAACGTCATTGTAGGTGCAAATGTAGAGAAATTTGTTGACTTGCAGGCATTCGAAGATAGTGAAAAATTATCAAGAATCTGACAGCCCATCATAAATACCACGCTAGAAAGCATACTCGCACAAAGTAGCGAAGCAAAGAAAAGTATATCGTACCACCACTGAAATGGACGCGAGGTGAACCAAATCCAGATCGACATCAGGATCCCTGCATAGAGAGCAAGGAAAATGGATAAAGATAGCGAAGCCATTGATAGCAAACCAACACCTACTGATAGTAGACATATCCTTCCCCAGGGAAGCGAGGTAAGTGACGCCCTAATCATGATCAACTACCTCAACTGTACCCTGGTTGATAGCTTCGATGAGAAGAGTTTCAACAGAAGAGTATCCACCCTGGGCAAAAGATCGAATCATCTTCTCCCAGAATTCTGCCTCCATGACGATAACACGCCCTTCGCTTCGGAAGACCCATTTGCCGGGTTCGTCGATATACTGCTCCCAGCGAACCATTGGAATGTCTGCCTTGCGGATAATCTGTTCAGCAGGCTCAGAAAGTATTCCAGAAGAACGGAAGATTTTACCAAGCACCCCTCCCGCAACACCGCTAATCATTCCACCAGCACTATCGGTAACTATCTGCGTCGGGTCAAGAAATCCATTTTGAATGGCCATTTCAAGGATCGAAGTATTTGCTGCTTTACCTGCCCAGAAATTGTCATATGTTGCTTGCGCCACTGTGGCGGCTTGACCACCGACTGCACCTCCCACAGCACCAAATCCAAGTAATGTAAACAAGCCTGCACTCGGTGGGGCAAAAGCGAAAATTGCACCACTGACACCTTCTCCAATCCCAGAACCAGTGACTTCACCCCAGTCAATCTCATCCCAGTTCTTTTGCTCTATAAGGGTTTGCTTTGCGACATCTACGGCGACTCCGCCTGCTATTGCAGTACCCGCAATGACGCAAACGAGTGTATCGAGACCAAAAACGCAGTGCCCGCTGGGATCACTATACTTCAACGGATTGAAGCGCACGTACGCATAGCGATGGTAGTCGAGCGCATTGCCCGGCTCCGG
>JANWYX010000149.1 GCA_025055055.1 Caldilinea sp.
ATAGCGTCGGGCGCGCTCGTCCAGATAAACGTCAAACCCTTTGTTGAGCAGCGCCAACGCACTGATGCCGCCGGTTTTCAGACCCGTCATTTTCTCCGCCTGCTCGTGCGTCGCCATCTTGACCTTTTTGAGGTTGACAGCCTGGGCGAAAGCCCTAAGATCAAGCGTGGCCGGACCGGGAATGATCACAAGCATGGGCTTGCGGCGCGACTCATCGGGCAACACCACCAAGGTCTTGAAGACCTGCTCCGCAGGCAGGCCGACGGCCTCGGCCACCTCGACCGCAGAGTGCACGCCCGAATCGTAGTCGTAGGTGAGCACCCGATAGCGCACTTTTTTGTTGTCGAGGAGACGAGTTACGTTGTTTTTGAATTGTTCGTTTTTGAATTGTTCTGCCATGATGCTAGCTCCTTTGCCATGGTAGTTTATTCGGAGCGCTTTCCCATCGCAAACCGGCGCGCAGAGGAGGGCTTTTTATCGATCGGCGCAGACATTTCATCTGAAAGTCTCACATGTTCGAGGTTCCATGGTTCTCGTGGGCGCTGATTGCGGCCTTGGCGCTGCTCGTGATCGCCTGGCTGGCGACCAACCTCCAGGGGCGAAAGCGCAATCGGGCGCTGGCCGGCGGCTTTGAGGAAAGCACGCGCGGCCGGCTCGTCTATGCGCACAGTGTTTCGCTGCGCGGCTTTACGGCGCGTTTCGAGCCGGCGCCGGAGCCCTACATCCGCCTTGAAGTCGCATATCGCAGCGGCGCCACGCCTGACCCGCTTGGGTTTTTGATCGGCGTGCTGACCGGCCAAAACGACGAGTTGACGCTGCGCGCGCTGCTTCCCCACCGACCGGTTGCCGAGTTGATCTGGGAACGTGGACGGATTCCTGCGCTGGCGCGTGCGCGTCGCGCGCGCGCCTCCTTGTGGGTGCATCGCCGCTCTGAGTTGATCGGCGGCGAATACGCCGTGCGAGGCCCCGACGCCTCTGCGCTCGAGTATGTGTTCGTTGACCTGCAGGCGCGCTTTGGTCATGCTCTGCGACGCGTCCATGTGGCGGCGGATCGAGAAGATGCACACGTCGAGGTGACTTTGCAAGGCTCTCTCTTGCATCGCACCGACGCGCCTGCGCTCGTCGCCACCGTGCGCAGTCTCGGCCGCGCTGCGTTGCGACGCTGACGATTATCTGTCTGTCCAATTTCGCGCTTGCAGCGGCGGCGTAACATAGGCAAAACCAAATTTGCGCTATAATGAAAGAGAAATTTCGATAAAACCTCGTTTATTCAAAACCGTACGCAAAGGAGAGTGAATCTATGGCGGTCAAGCACGTGCGACTCGGCAAGCATGGCGTTCTGGTAAGCAATCTCTGTCTGGGCACCATGAACTTCGGTTGGGTGACTTCGGAAGAAGAGAGCTTTCGCATCATGGATCGAGCGCTCGAGTTAGGTATCAACTTTTTCGACACCGCCGACGTTTACGGTTGGGCAGTGGAGCACGGTACAACGGAAGAGATCATCGGGCGTTGGTTTGCGCAAGGAGGCGGACGCCGTGAGGCCGTCGTATTGGCGACGAAAGTCTACAACCCCGTCACGCGCAAATCGGCGCGGCCCGAACCGAACAGCGATGGCCGCAGCCTCTCCGCCTACAAGATTCGTAAACATTGTGAAGGCAGCTTGCGCCGTTTGCAGACCGATTGGATTGACCTTTATCAGATGCATCATATCGACCGCGATTGTCCCTGGGACGAAACCTGGCAGGCGTTCGATGCGCTTATCGGTCAGGGCAAAGTCGTCTATGTTGGCTCCAGCAACTTTGCGGGTTGGGACATTGCCACGGCGTGCCAGGAGGCATGGAAGCGCGGCATGAGCGGGTTGGTGAGCGAGCAGAGCATCTATCACCTGGACAATCGCATGATTGAGCTGGAGGTGATCCCGGCCTGTCGCCACTACGGTCTGGGGTTGATTCCTTGGAGTCCGTTGGGTGGCGGTCTGTTGGGGGGTGCGTTGCAGAAAGCCAGAGAAGGGAGACGCATGAGCGAGGAGTTTGCGAAGCGCGTCGAGCAGAAGCGGCCGCAGCTGGAGAAATACGAAGCGTTGTGCCGTGAAATCGGTCATGAACCGGCCGAGGTGGCGCTGGCATGGCTGCTGCACAATCCGGCCGTCACTGCGCCGATCATCGGTCCGCGCACCGTGGAGCAGCTGGAGAGCGCCGTGCGCGCCACCGAGATCACGCTGGACGCCGAGGTGCTGGCGAAGCTGGATGAGATCTTTCCCGGCCCCGGCGGTGAAGCTCCCAAAGCGTATGCATGGTAAAGCGTATGCATAGCAATCGCTGCGTCGCAAGACGCCGGTCGGCGCCGCGCTGTTGACCTGGGGGTGTGGCCGGATCGGAACAAGGCAAAGGGCCTGGCGGTGCACTGCGCCGCCAGGCCTTCGGGCTTTTGCTGCGATCAACACTTATTCCGGCGTGATGGGGAATAGGAAGCGATCCCCGGCTTCGACCGTCAGCTCGCCGTTGGTGGAGCCCCATGGCGGCGGCGCGTCGAGTGTGTAGGTGTAGCGACCAGGGTCGAAGCACTTTTCCACCTGTCCATTACTCGCCACCTTGAAGGTCTCGCCCTTGCCGGTGCTTTTGTTGGTGAAGGTGATCGTCAGCTCCGGCCCGATAAAATTCTGGAAAATGTAGCATCCTTTGCCTGCATTGGCTCCGCCCGATTGACCTCCGCCAGACTGACCGCCGCCGGCAGGGGGCGCCGGCGCTTTCGCTTCGGGAATATCGGCGCAGCGAGCGTTGAGTGTGACGTATTGGCTGCTGCCCGATACCCAGCCTTCCACGCCTGTGGGCGTCGTCACCTGGAGCCAACTACAGTTGTTGACCTGACCGGTCACCATTAAAATCTCGCCGTTGCCGACTGCGCCGACGCGGTTGTAGTTGGTGCCCGGCCCGTTGCGCACATTGAGGCGTTCGACAATCACAGTCGCCGTCGCTCCGCTTAAAACAGCCTCTTGGGCGCTCTCCTGCGCCGACTTCACGGCGCCTGCAACGGAGAGCGATGCGATGAGCTCCCCGAAAATGGTTGCGTCCTCCGGCGTCGGTAGGTTGGTGTAAAGCAAAATAATCGGCGAATCCGCATCGACCGGTTTGGCGGTGAGGACGACCAAAATGGCGTCCTTCACCTTCCCACAGTTTTCCCAGACATCATAGACGCCGACCAGGCTTTGAGTGGCGTACTCATAGCGGGCGTCGTACGTGCAATCTTCTTTGAGGTCGAAGAAGTCGAGCAAATCCGCCGGATCGTCGATAATTTCCGCCAGCGTTTCGGACACGCCGACGAAGATCCCCGGCGTATTCCAGGTGTCATTGAACTTTTTGACATTGGGCGCCGCCGTAAACGCCACACCGATCGGGCCATCGCCCAGGTCCCAGTCCTCGCTCAGGAGGTCGGTCCAGCTTTCCGGCACGCGCAGGCCGATCGTCTCTGTGTCGTCGCGGACCTCCATAAACGCCGGTCCTTCGACCGGTTCCGGCGCAGCGCCGCTGGTCGACGCAGCGGCGGTTTCTTCCCCGCTTGCGCCGCCGGCTAAGGCTGCATCAAGATAGAAGCTGTCCAGGAAGGTGGTGAAGGCTTCAATGTCGGCGTCAGCCACGGCCAGGAAATCGACGAAGATCACCTGGTCGATGGGGTCGGACTCCGCCATCATCACCGCATAGGAGCTTTCGGAGCCGCCGCAATTCTCGTAAACATCGATGACGATGGTATAGGTGCGGTCGAACGCCTCGTGCGTGGCGGTGTAGCGATCATCGTAGGTGCAGCTCTTTTCAAGCGTTTCGTCCTTCAACATTTCGTCCGGATCGAGCGCTTCGGTCATACCGACGGCGCTTTTGACCAGGACACCGGGCGTGGTCCAGGTGGAGTTAAATTTTTCGATGTTGGGTGATGCGGTCAGCGTATAGCCGAGCAACTCGCCTTGACTGCCGATCCATTCCGCCGTAACGATGTCACTATACTCGGCAGGCAGCAGTGCGCTGATCGCCGGACTCTCGACGGCGACGTAGCTGTAGGAGAGGTCGCTCACGTCGACGAGGTCAAAGAGAGGGCTATCTTGGCTGATCTTGACGTTGGGGGCTTTCTGCGCTTCGTTCGCCTCGACGACGGCAGGTGGAGCCACCGTCAGTGAATTGAGCAGCGCATCCCATGCGTTGAAGTCGCGTTCTTCGACGCCGTACAGCTCCAGCAACACGAAATAGGCGTTCGTTTCGCTAGGCGCCAGCGCCACGATGACGCCCACGGTGTCTCCTCCGCCGCACTCTCGCCAAAATTGATAAGCGCCCGCCAATTCGCCCACGGTGATGGCTTCGCGCTCTCCTTCGGTGCAAGAGTTATGGAGCGTGTATTCGTCCAACAGCGCTTCGACCGCCATCTGGCCGGGCAGCACCTCCGAGTAGCGGAGGATGGCGCCGGGAATTCCCCAGTCGTCATAGAAATTGTCCAGATCGGGAGAGACGTCGAGACGGATACCGACGGTTTCGTCGTTAAAGGTCCATTCCCCTTCTTGCACGTCTTTCCAAGCCGAGGGTGCATCGAAGGTGAGGATGCCCTGGCTGTCGGAGACGCTGACGAACTCGTCATAGGTGGCCTCCCCAGTGTTCTGGCCGCTGCTCGTTTGACCGGTGGATTGCGATGGCTCTTCCTCCCCTCCTAGGGTCACGCTCACCTGCAAAGGCCTGCCGTTGAGTTGGCCGGTCAACACCTCGCCCGTGTCCAGACGCAACACTTCAATAGCGGTCACGGCGTTGGCACGGCGGCTGCGCAGGATGTCGCAGTAGGTGGCCATGGTGCCGTCGGTGGCTAAAGGCAGATTTTCCATGGAGAGGATAATGTCTCCCGGCAAGATGCCGACTTGATCGGCCGGTGAGCCGGAGGCGACCGAAGAAACCCAGATGCCGGAGAGTTTGCCGTCTTCGGTGACGAAGGCTTGACCGTTGACGCCGATCGAATCAACGTCCTTCCCTTCCAGAAGCTCCTCAATCACCTCCAGCGCGCCATCGCGGCCGATGGCGTGGTACTGTTCCGTAGCGCGGCTGTAAGAGTAATTGACGCCCACCACCTGTCCATCGGTGGTGACGAGCGGGCCGCCGGAGTTGCCGGGGTTGATGTTGGCGTCGTGTTCGATCACCCCTTCGACGGAGGCCCACGCACGCCTGCCATCGGCGCGAGCTTTAGAGATGATCCCGCGCGTGAGCGTGTATTCAGGATCGCCCAGAGGGAAGCCGGCGGCGTACACGTCCAGGCCCACTCGGATCGGCCCTTCGTACCATGCTAAATAGGGATAATTTCGTCCTTGCAAATCGATTACGGCCAGATCTGCGCACTCGGAGACGCCGACAATGCGCGCGTTGACCGGCTCCTCTTTGCCTTCGACGTAAACCTTGAGATACGCAGCGCCGGTGACCACATGATTGTTGGTGACTACGTGACCTTCGGGATCGATAATGAAACCGGTGCCGCTGCCGGCGCCTGCCGTCATGCCTTCGGTTGGATCTCTAAAGACTCCGACGGCTTCGATGCGCACGACGGCTTTTTGCACATCTGTCAGGTTGTCGATAGGGCCGGGCGTTGGCGTGGGTTGGCTGCCGCGCTGTTCAAGTGGGGATGGGGCGTCTGCATAGACGTTCCATGGCAACAACAATGCGATACAAAAGATCCAA
>JANWYX010000171.1 GCA_025055055.1 Caldilinea sp.
CCAGCGTGTGCGCGTCCACCGCTCGCACGCCGATCTCCTCGACCGGAACCTCGCCGTTGACCGCTTGCGTCCAGTTCTTGATCACCCCTTGATAGTACCAGGAGAAGTCCCAGGCGTGCGTCGGGTCGGCGCCGTAGCGGAAGGTGGCCACATAGTCGTCGGCGGTGACCGGCGTGCCGTCGTTCCACATCAGATTGGGGTCGAGTTTGAAGGTCCAGACCAGACCACTTTCATCGACCGACCATTCGGTGGCCGCGCCGGGGTTGACCTGAAAGTTTTTGTCCAGGCGCACCAGTGAATCCGAAAGCAGGTCGGTCAACGCATCGGCGCGCTCATAGACGGCCTGGAAAAAGTCAATGGTGGTGAAGGTGCGCCAGCCGCTGTAAGGGTAGACCAGCACCTGTTGGTCGAGCGGAGCGGCGTCTGGCGGCATCTCCTTGCCGAGCGCATTGACGACCGGAGCGGCAGGGGCGGCTGCTTCCGGTGCGGCGCTCTCGACGCCGGGAGCAGATGGAGCAGGCGCACACCCCTGTAACACGAGCACAACGATCAAAAGGAAGGCCATCCAGGTCGAGATGGGTTTCGATGCGAGTCGGATCGCACTCTGTTGCATGTTCGTCCTCCGTACATCGGTCAAAGAATTGGTGGATTGGAACTACACTTGAACGGCAAGGTATTGTATGTGACGGGGGAATTTTCCGCAAATCGTTCGGAAAAAACCGAGTTGTCTTTGTGAAGCGTTGCGAAACAACAACGCCCATGCTGTTGCAAAGTTGTGGGATATGCGTTGACGCAGGCGTGCTGTAATGATAGACTGTCTACGAAGAAACCGCCTTGGAGATGGCCCACAGCGTTCTGCAATGTGTTGGGCGCGCTGTTCGGGCGCTGTTTGAATGAAGCGAGTGAATCCAGATGACCGAGGTCTCACGCATTTGCCCGCAATGCGGCAATCATTTTGCGCTGGAGGCGCGTCACTGTAGCCACTGTGGCTACGATGTGGAGGCAGCGCTGCCGACGCCGCCCAGCATGCTGCCTGCATTAGTCGTCAAAGCAGCGGCGCCCCTGCTGGTGGGCGCCGCCAGTCTGGCCGCCAGCCTCGGTTGGCGACTTTTGCAAAGCCTTCTGACCCGACCTGTCAAAGCGACCGCCCCACCGATACAGGTGCGCAGCGATGCGCCCGTTCGCCCACAGAGCCGCATGACGATCCGTATCACTACCTCCTGGGTGGTGGGAGATGCCGGCGGCAACTGGCGCAAGGGGCGTTCGGAGCAGACGATTGAAATTGAGTAGGTCGACGAAATTGAGTAGGCCGACGAAATTGAGTAGGCCGAAGGGAAGCAGCCACCTTTATCGGATCGGAATCGGATCGCCCAAGACAGGCGGCGGTGAACGACGGAGGATGTCGAGGAGGGCAGCAAAGGTGGCAGGCGTTTCGCGGGCCTCCGACCATGCAATGCTGCGAGGGTGGTAAAGGCGACGATCGGCGATGACGCCGGTGGCGGCGATGCCAAGATTCTTGCACAAAAAGAGTGCACGCGGAAGGTGAAACTCTTGGGTGACGACGATCGCCTCTTCAACTTGAAAGATATGACGAGCGCGATAACAGGAGTCGTAGGTGCGTCGCCCTCCGTAGTCGGGTTGGATGTCCTCCGCCGGCACCCCTTGTCGGATCGCGTACGCCATCATGGCGCCCGGCTCGTTATAGTCATCTAGGCTATTGTCGCCGCTCATCAACAACTTTTCGACCTTGCCCGCCTTGTACAGAGCAACTGCCGTATCCACGCGATCCGCCAGCATCGGGCTCAATCGGCCGTCCGGATAAACGCGTGCCCCCAACACGAGCGCCACGCGTGCAGAGGGCGCCTCCTCCAACGTGTAGATTGCGGAGGCATAGGTTCGTTCCACCCAGGCGCGCCAAATCAATGGAAACACCAACGCCACCAGCAGTGCAATCGTTGCCGTGCAGAGCCAAAATCGAACGCCAAATCTCATATCCCTATCTATTTTCTTCAATTTCGACCTATTTTCAGTGACCATACTGCCGGTCTTGTCATCGGCTCATTGGCTGTTTCGCTTCGTTCAACGGCGCAAAAAAAGCTATGGTTCCCAAACTTGACATGCACCGTCGCACCCTCCATACTACCTGCATGCAAACGGACGATGCAATCTTTCCCGATGACGAGATCCATCCGACCCGACAAAAGACACCGAACATGCGGATGTCGTCACCCAATTGCCCGTCCCTCGAGTGGGGTACGCCGTCGGTGCAGGAGTTCGATAATCTGTTAGGCGTTGAGGCGGTCTCGTCGGCAAATGCCCCGACCGAAAGGGAAATCCCCGACCGCCTTGATGAAGTTTTGATCGCCACGCTTCCCACACGTCGCTGGGAGGTCAAGCCTGGCGATGTGGTTGCGCTGCCGGTGACTGTCTTCAACAACAGCCGTCGCAAGCTCTGTGCGCGCGTGTATGTAGAAGGCTGGCTCGATGAGCGTTGGATGGTTGAGCCGTATGTGCAGGCCGGCCTGGAGCCGGGCGAGCGTATCACTCTGGAGTTGAATCTCTCCCCGCCCCGTCACCCCGGCGTCGAAGCCGGCGACCACCCGCTGGCCGTCGTGGTGCGTGCACCTGAAGAGCCGATGCGAATGGTCAGATTGGGCTTCACGCTGCGGGTGCTTCCGTTCAAGAGGCTGGCGCTCGACGTTAGAGGAATGTCCGGGCCGTCGGCATGGTGGCGACGCACGCTTGAGTTTTCAATTCGCCTGAGCAATCAGGGCAACTGCCCGCTCACCGTGCGTCTGGAGGGGCGGACAATGACGTCGGTCGCTGCGCTTCGCCTTCCCGGCGGCGAGACGTTCGCCTTGGCGCCCGGAGAACACCTCCATGCGCCGTTGCGTCTTACCGTTCACCGCCTTCCCTGGATCGGTTTGCACAGTCGAGAATTGCCCTTCACCGTGCACGCATACTCCGACGAAGGAGAAACGCTGGCGCAGGTGCGTAGGAGCGTGGAAGTGTATCCCATCTTGGGACTGTGGCAGCTCGCTGCCATCGGTGCACTGGGGACGGTGACGGCAGCCAGCGCGCTGTTGCTTGTTATCGTAAGCGTCATGATGGTGCGTTACACGGCGACTCCGCCGCAGCCTGCCGTTGCCGGGGAGCCGGCGCCCGCCGTGATCGTTGTGGCGCTCAATCAGCCTATCGCTTCCGCCGCCAGTTCATCATCTGCTCCGGCGCAACTGGCCGACGCTCCCCGTTTGCAACCGGAACCTTCAGCCCCCCTCGTCTTGCCCGACCAGGTGACGGCGCCGGGCAGCGGTGGGCCGGTCCGCTCTCTGGCAGCGCCCTCCACCGACGCCAGCGCTTCACCAGCGGGCAGACCGATGACCTACGCTCAGATGTTTCAAACTATCGCAGCGCAGTATGACCTTGATTGGCGTATGCTGGCGGCGCAGGCTTATGTAGAGAGTGGGTTTGATTCACTGGCGCTGAGCAGCGCCGGCGCCATGGGGTTGATGCAGGTGTTGCCGACGACGTGGCGCGAATGGGCGCCGGTGGTCGGCGTCAACGATCCCTTCGACAGCTACAGCAACGTACAGGTTGCCGCCGTCTATCTGGACTATCTGCGCACACAGCTTGCCCGCCAGGGCCGGCCGGAGAAAGAGTGGATGTTGGTGGCCTACCATTGGGGCATCGACAGGCTCGGCGCTTTTCTGGCCGAAGGAGGCGACTGGCAGACGCTTCCGGAGCTGCACCGCCGATACGCCGAGGACATTTTGCGTATTGCGCGCACTCTCCCTTGAAAGTCGACCGAGGACTGAAACATCTGGTTGACAAAAAGTAGTTTCAAATCGGCTGTTGACGCCGGTTGCCGGACGGCTAGCGCTCAACAAAGAAATCCGGCGCTTGCATAGGCGTTTTATCAAGTGTTTACCCACCTGGAGACCATCGTCTCCGGCGCAACGTCGCAAGCCTTCCGGAGCAGTCTGCCTGGAAGCCGAATCTCCGTAGTGACCAGACGATCTCGTCCGTTTTCCTCTTTCCGGCTGACAGAGGCTATTAATCTGCCGTAGCCGGGGACTCTATCTCGGCAGGAGCCTGCATAGAGAGCATCGATTCGCCCTCCGGGAGGGGCAGTTTGCCGTCTGCGATCAGAACGGGTTGTAGGGCGGCGATGGCGCACTCCACCATGCCGTCGTCCGGTTCACGTGTGGTCATCTTTTGCAGCCAGAGACCGGGAGCGATCAACATGCGCATGAAAGGGTTGTGATCGTGGGCAGCGCTGAAGCGAATGATTTCGTAGGCGATCGAGGCGACCACCGGCACCAAAGCCAGCCGCGAAATAAAGCGGAGCAGAAGGGCCAGCCAGCCCGGCTCCACGTCGGAAAAGGTCAGCGGAGCGAAGAGCAAGATGCTGATCACCAACACGTAGAGCAGAAAACTGGTTCCGCAGCGCGTGTGCTGCACGCTGAAACCTTGCACCGCAGCCACCGTCAACGGCGCGCCCGCCTCGTAGGCGTTGATGGTCTTGTGCTCGGCTCCGTGATAACCGAACACTCGACGGATGTCGTTAAACCGTCCGATCACCCACAGATAGGCGATGAAAAGCAGTAGACGGATGACGCCCTCGAACAGTGCATCGACGAGCGGATCGTCGTTTACATAGATGGCAAGCAGACGAGCAGCGAAGGTGGGCAACAGGAAAAAGAGCGCCACGGCAAACGAGAGGCTGACGGCGATCGTGGTCCATGCCACCGGGCCGGTGAATTCCACCTGCGCATCCTTCTCTTCGCGCGCTGCGACCTCGGCGCTCCAAAACAGGGCGCGAATGCCCAACCCTAACGCGTCCCATAGCATGGCGAGGCCACGTACAAAGGGCCACTGCCCCCAGGCGCTGGTGTAAATTTTCGCTGTCAACGGCTCTTCGTGAACTACAATCTGCCCATGCGGGTTGCGCACGGCGACCGCCATGCTTTTGCGCCCCCGCATCATCACGCCCTCGATGACGGCTTGCCCGCCGTAATATTGTTTCGCCATGGCGCAAATTGTAGCACGAATCCAGAACGGTGGTGCAATTGCGAAATGGGAAAAGAACGCAAGAGCCACGAGGACGGGGCATGATTACGCACTGCGTCATAATTTTCTTGCCTGCGCCATGCGACGTAAGGTACAATAGAGAGAGATTTTCTGAAAAGGCGTAGCCAGGTAGCAATCCGGAAAAGAACACACCGAATTGGTCGCTGTGCGTCTGGATTTTTCCACCTTCGTCCATGAGTCAGATTAAAACAATCGATGAACGCCGGGCAGGCGCATCTCAGCCCAGGATTCACATCTACACCTTCGGTGCATTGCAGGTCGTTCGCGACGGCGTTGCAGTCACGGAAGGCGACTGGCACACGCGTCAGGCGCGACAGTTGCTCAAAATTTTGATCACAGAGCGCCCGCGAGCCGTCTCCACCGATGCGCTCATCGAGATCTTGTGGCCTAGCAGCGCACCCCACGCCGCCGCCACGACGTTACGCAGTGCCATCAATGCATTGCGCAATGTGCTCGAGCCGGATCGGCCCAATCGCGCGCCTTCGCGTTACATCGTCACACAAACGCCTGGCTATGCATTTCATTTGACGCCGGAAATTTGGCTCGATGTCGAAGAATTCGAGCACCTACTTAACCGCGCACACCATAGCGCCGATCCTGCGCTGCGCCTTCAGTTGCTGCAGCGCGCCATCGATCTTTACCAAGATGATTACCTGATCACCGATCTATATGCCGACTGGCTTCAGGTGGAGCGAGATCGGCTGCGCGAGCGCTACTTTGGCGCTTTGCTGCAGGCGGCCGAGCTGCATGCCGAGGTCGGGCGCTATCCAGAGGCGATCTCCCTCTGTCGCCGGCTTCTGGCTCGAGATGAGGTGCGTGAAAATGCTTATCAAGCCTTAATGCGCTTTCAGGCCGAGTCTGGCGACAGCGCCGGCGCCTTGCTCACCTATGAACGTTGTCGCACCATCCTAAGCGAAGAACTGGGCGCAGACCCCAGCCCGTTGACTCAGCACCTGCACCAACAGATTCTCAAGGGAGAAATCGAAACGCGGCATTTCGCTACCCCACCGCTGGTGATGCGACCACCGTTGGAGGTGCTTTTGCCTTCACCAACTGTCGGCGAACAGAGTTCGCCCGAGCTGCCTCCCCGCACCTTGTTGACTGCCTTCGATGCCGGCTTTCCTTCGGCTTTTGTAGGGCGCGAACGCGAAATGACGATCCTGCAGGATCGGCTGGAGCGCGCCCTGACCGGACGCGGTGAATGGGTAATGCTTTACGGCGAAGCCGGCGCGGGCAAGACGCGCCTGGCCCATCAGTTGCTTGCCGAGGCAGCCGCTCGCTCGATGACCGTCATCAGCGCAGGCTGTCAGTTCCTTGAACGCGACCTTCCCTTTGGCCCTCTGGCCGATGCATTCGCCAGATATTTCTACGCACTCCCGGACGCAAATATCCAGGCGCTTCCGGCGGGCGCGTTGAATGCGCTGGCGCAGATCATCCCCAGCCTGCAGGATCGACTTTCTCATCTTCCCGTTACGGTGGTCGACCCGCCGGTCGCCGCAGAAGAAAATCGGCAGCGCCTCATCGACGGCATCGTGACGACCGTGATCGCGTTGGCGACTCTGCGACCGATGGCGCTCTTTATCGATGACCTGCAATGGGCGGATCCGGATACGCTCACGACGTTGAACCGCCTCGTGCAACGCATCTCCGATCTGCCATTGCTTTTATTGATGGCCTATCGCAGCGAAGAGCTGACGGAAAACGAGGCGCTGGCGGCCTTTGTTCACGCTGTTCATCGTCTGCAGCGCGATGCCCAAGTCCCTGTCCCCCGTTTCACCCGCCGGCATGTGCAGACGCTCGTGCAACTTCATTTGAGTATGAGTAGAACGGACGGACAAACGCCGGGCGTCGATGCGGAGGAAATGGACAGACTTGCCGAATTGCTCTATGAAACGACGCAGGGCAATGCCTTATTTGTGGCTGAAGCGCTCCACGACCTGGACGAACGCCTATCGCTGGGAGATGTGAATCACACACTGCGCGCGCTGCTGCATGAGTTGAGCGAGGAGCCGGCGCCCACCGCTCCACCCCAATTGCGCAGCCGGCGCATTCAGGAGCTGATCATGGAACGCGTCGAGCGATTGCCCGTCGAGGCGCGCGCCGTGCTCAACCTGTGCGCAGTGATCGGCCGCGACTTCAGCCTGGAACTCTTGGAAAGCGCTGCAACTTTCGATCCGCTGGGCGGGCTGGAGACGCTGCTGGAGCGCAAATTCCTGATCGAACGGCCTGACGAACGCATCGATTTTGCCCATCATCTGGTGCGCCAGACCGTATATGACCGCTTGAGCCTGCTGCAGCGACGCAGGCTCCATCTCGCCGTGGCGGAGGCGCTGGTGGACCTTGGTCAAGAGACCACGAACCCGGGCGAGATCGCTTTTCACTACGGCTGTGCAGGCGGCAGCCATCGCCTGCAGGCGGCGCACTACAGCATCAAGGCGGGAGAAAAGCTTTTGCAGACATACGGCTTCCGTCAGGCGGTGGAGGCGTTCGATCGCAGCCTGCATCTGCTCGAGTCTCTTCCTGAAGCCTCCCCGGAACTGACCCGACAGGCGCTCCAGGGGCGAGGGATGGCCTTTGAAGGGTTATTCGATCCGGAGGGGGTGACGGAAACCTATCGACGGTTGCAAAATTGGGCGCGCAGACACGGCGATCGCACACTTATGCTGGCCACCTACAGCCGCCTGACCACGATGCTTGGCCTGCTTGGACAACAGGCGGAAAGCAATCAAGTGTTGGACGAGTTTCTCGACGCCATTCTCAGCGCCGACACCGACGCACCTATCCCGCGCGTCCTGCTGGATCTGCTGAAGCGACGCAGTCGCATCTATGCGCCCGTCGAGGAGCAAGTTGACGGAGAGTGGACGCGTTATCAGCCGGCGCCACCTCCGATTCCCAACCCGGAGCAGGACCTTCTGCTCTTTTTAGAGCCTGTGCACGCCGTCGTGCCGCTCTTCGAGTATGGCTGGGTCTTGCTGGTTCAGGGCCAGGTCGGCGAGGCGACGCGCGTGCTTGAAACCGTGGTCGACCTGGCGACCGAGACCAATCAGCCCTCGATTGCCAGCGCCGCCTATCATCAACTAGCGCTGACGGCGCGCATCCTGGGTGACGCCGAACAGAGCCAGGCGCTCAATGAGGAGAGCATCGCCATCAATCGCGCCGTGGCAGGCGCTGCAGGCGAGCTGGGCAGCATGTGGCCGCGCATTTCAAGCGGTTTTCTGGCGTTACAGGCGGGCAGGCTGCAGGAGGCGGAGCGCCGTTTTCGCCGCATCGTGGAGATGCCGGTGGACGCAGCGCTCTTTCGCGTCTATCGCAACAGTGCAGAGATCGGTCTGGGCCTGGTGGCGCTGGCGCGCGGCCAGATCGATGCAGCGCGGCATCTGCTCATGGCCGCCCAGGCGGATCGGTCGAACTTTTATCCGTACACTTTCGTGCAGGCGCTGGTGGGTTTAGCGCGCCTCGAGCATCTGCACGGTGCAATTGAGGTGCGCGATCGTTGGCTGCGCAAAGCGCTGCGCTTTGCCGGCGAGCGCAGCCTGTTGGAGGAGTACATCCTGGTGTTGGTCGAACTGGCGCAGATGCATGTTGCAGATGCGCCGATCAATGACCTGATCGACTCTGTCTACGAGTATGTGCAGTCCATTCGTCTGGAGTCTGCCATCGCTGTATTAGAGGCGCTGCGCGCCAAAGGCGTCGCCGGTTGACTGCGTCGCCGCTTACCCATGTCGCCGCTTAACCACATTGCCGGTGAACTACGTCGTCGGTTCACAACAAAATGTGGGGTGTTAACAAATTGCGACCAACCCCAGATGGCTGCGTAAATTTCCCTGCTCAGATGAGGAGCGCCCAGAGACGCGGGCCGAAGATTGCTGCCGCAACGCACAGACTGCCGATCACCACGAAGATCATTGCGCCTGCGGCGACATCTTTGGCGAGTCCGGCCATTGGGTGGTAATGAGGCGAAACCAGGTCAACGACCGTCTCGATCGCCGTGTTGATGCATTCCAGCGCCAGCACCAGAAAAATCGTTAGCCCAAGCAGCCCCCACTCCAGCGCCGAAACCTGAAAATAGAAAGCCGCCACGCTCACCACCAGGAGGGCCGCCAGTTCTATGCGTACGTTGGGTTGCGTGCGGGTGGTGTGCAATGCACCGTGGACGGCCGCCTTCAGGCTGAACCAGCGGCCGGGCCAGAAGCCTCGGTCGCGGCCGTTTATAAAGCCTTGCGGCGAATGCGGAGATTGCATAATCATCTGTCTTAAACCCTTTTCTCTGTGCGGTTACTCATAGACGCGTCGCGCCAGCGCTGCATGGCCGAACTGCGTCAGAATCTCCTCTTGCAACGACTGCATGGCGCGCTCCGAAATCTCATCTTCATGATCGTAGCCGAGCAGGTGCAGCACGCCGTGCACAACCAACAGTTGCAGTTCGGCGGTGACGCTGTTTTGATAGTGCGCGGCTTGGCGTGCACTATAGGGGTATGCAATCACCAGGTCGCCAAGATAGCCCTGAACTTCCGCAAGCGCTTCGGCGGCCAACGCAAGCGGCGGCGCGCCGGGAAGACTTTCTTGTGTGGCAAAACTGAGCACGTCGGTCGGCTCGTCGATGCCTCGATATTGTGCGTTCAGACTGCGAACATATTCGTCCGTCGTGAGCGCGACGGTCAGTCCGGCTCGTTCGACATTGAGTCGACGCAGCGTCGCCTCCGCCGCAGCGCGTATTGCAGCAACGTCGATGGAAGCAGTGATGGCTTCGTCGATTTCGACGGCAATGTCGTATTCAGGGGGCGATGTCTCCATACTCAGCCTTCCATTGCAGGCGTGCGTTGCACATCCGCCGACGATGCAGGCTCTGCCATGTCTTCCACCTCCCAACCTGCGCGTTGTGCCGTCCTACGCCCTGTTCCATTGCCCTCGGCGGTCCTGGCAGGCTGCTCTTGTTGTGGTGCAGACGCACTTTCTGGATATTTGATACGTGGATGATGGACGCCCTGGAGCACCTGCAGAAAGACTTCTTTGATCGTCCGTAGGTCTCGAAACGTGAGGTCAGAGTCGTTCAGCTCACCGCAGGCCACCCGTTCATCGATGAGGCGATTGACCAGCACTTCCAGCTCTTCCCGGGAGGATGGACGCATCGCTCGCACCGCTGCTTCGCAGGTGTCCGCCAACATCACGATGGCGGTCTCGCGCGAGCGCGGATTGGGGCCAGGGTAGCGAAAATCCTCTTCGTTGACCGTTGCGCCATCCCGGCTCTGTTGCTGAGCCATCAGGTAGAAATATTTCACCAATGAGCGACCATGGTGCTCGCGAATAAAATCTTGAATGCGTTCGGGCAGCTTGTATTTTTGAGCAAGATCGACGCCGTCTTTGACATGGCTGATGATGATCTGTGCGCTGGTTAAGGGGTCGAGCTTATCATGAGGAGACGAACCGTCCATGATATTTTCGGCGAAGAAGTAGGGCCGCACAGTCTTCCCGATGTCGTGATAGTAGGCGCCAACGCGCACGAGCAGGGCGTCGGCGCCGATGGCGGCAGCGGCGCGTTCGGCTAGGTTGCTGACCAGGATGGTGTGATGATAGGTGCCGGAAGCTTTCAGCAACACCTGGCGTAGCAAAGGATGTGTCGGACGACTCAGCTCGTTGAGATGAAGCGGCGTCACAATGTCGAAAAGATTGCCCAAAACAAAATAGCCGACCAGTGCAATGGCGGCGGTCAGAGCGCCGTTGACGACTGTGGCAAGCAGGAGTTCGACAAGCATAGTCGAACTGTAATTGCTGAATGGCGCCAACATGGCGATCAGCACGGCCAGGTTGGAAAGGCTGACGACGACGCCTGCCCAGATAAAGGAGTTAAGCCGCTCGGCGCGACCCACGATCAACACGGCAAGCATGGCGCCGGTGGTCTGGTAGATCACCATGGTTGCATTCGTCGGCAACATATAAAGCAACAGCAGGGCGAACATGGTGATCAGCACCTGCGCCACGCGCATTTTGCAGAAGACCGAGACCAGAATGGCGTAGGCTGCCAGCGGGTAAATGAACGGCAACAGCGGATGATTTACGATCATCGCCTTTGCTGCCAGCAGCCAGATCACGGTGATGACGAGCAAAAGCGCCTGTTCGCGCAAATTCTGGAGCAGGGAACGTCGCACCTTCGCCAACGCGCTGAGCGTGGCGGTGAGCCACAGCAGCACAAAGACGGTGTTGCGCATTACCGTCCAGAAATCCCATTCTGACTGCAATTTGCTCAGCGCGGCGAGTTTTTCGACCTGTTCGGGCGTAGCGCGATCGCCGCTACGGATGACCGTTTCTCCTCTGACGAGTGTGATGGTTTGCGGGGGAACGCTTGCGCGCGCCTCGGCGCGCAAGGCGGCGGTGCGTTCGGCGTTGTAGAAGCTGTTCGGGCGAATCAGGTTTTTCACCAGTTGAATCGCAACCTCGCCGGCGTCTTCATCCAGGCTCCGACTGACGAGGGCGGGCACGCTGTTGCGCGCCTGGTTGAGCGTCGATTCCCGGATCTCAAGACGCATAACGCGGTCGAGCACGGCGATCACTTCGTTCTCAACCTGCGCCCACTGTTCATCCGAAAGCGACAGGATCTGCACGGCCGTCTCGGCGTCCAGTCCCAACTCTTCGATCGCCAGCAGTTCGTTGGTCTTTTGCGCCAACGTTTTTTCCTCTTGCCGACGAACGACGGTTGCCTGAGCTAGGGCCTGACGTGCGGCCTCGATGCGTTGTCGTCGAATCGGCGCTTCCTGAAAGTCGTACTGATCTGGGATCTGTTGCGCCGCGCGCTCGCGGGCGCGTTCGGTCAGAACTTCGCTCTCGAAGGTGATTTGCTGAGGCGCAACCACTGTGAACGGTGCGATCTCGCCCGGCTGGAGCAACAGGCGACTGCCATAAGGAAGCTGCCAAGCCAGCAACGCAACCATCGTGATGGCCAGTGAGGCCAACATTAGCAGCGAAAGAATCCATTGATGAAGGCGGTCGCTGCGCAATGTGCGACGAACGGCCCCCCAGAACGGTTGCATGTCCATGCGTGTAAAATTAGCGGGCGAGCAGGCGCCGCACCACCTGATTCACCGTTTTCCCATCGGCGCGTGCGCCCGTCTTCGCCAACACGGCCGGCATGACCTGCCCCATCTGTTTGAGCGAGTCAGCGCCCAGCTCGGCGATCACGGCGCGTGCAATTTCCTCGATCTCGGCCTCCGTAAGCTGTTGAGGCAGGTATTGTTGCAACACCTGGTATTCCAGCATTTCGGCGGCGGCGCGGTCCGGTGCGCCCAGCCGCTCAAACTCTTCCGCCGCCTCCTTGCGGCGTTTCGCCTCGCGGCGTACAACCTCGATCACTTCGGTTTCGTTCAGATCGTGCGCCTGCTCTCCGCTGGTGCGCGCCTGCATCAGGGCGGTCTTCAAGCTGCGCAAAGCAAGTTTCGCCGGTTCATTGCGTTCGCGCATTGCGCGCTTCAGGTCGGCGTCGATGCGTTCCACCAGTGTCATCGACATCTCACTCATGACGACTCCTCCCTCGATAATCGCCTCTGCACCTGTCGATCGATGAACGCCTGCAGCCGCTCCTGATGGCGCAAAAAGAACACCGTCATCAGGCCGAGCGCCAAAAGTAGCGCAGCCAACTGCCAGCCCGAAAGCCACCAGACGCCTGCGCCGGCGGCTGCCACCGCCATGCTCGAGGGTGCGCGAATTGCCAGGGTCAACAGAAAAATCTTCGTGAACGAGACCTGGGACAGCCCGGCCATAAAATAGGGCAGGTCGCCGGTCGGCGCCAACAGAATGGCAAACCACACTGCGGTGTTTGTACTGAAGGTCATCCGCTCCCAGCGGTCGAGACGCTCTGCACCCACCAAACGCTCGACCAGAGGACGACCCAAGAAGCGCGCCAACGCCATGGCCGTCATCGAGCCGATCAACACGCCCAACGCGCCGAACACGCCTCCCCAAATCGGGCCGAACAGATAGCCGGCAGCGACCTGCATCACATAGCCGGGCAGCGGCGCCACGACGATCTGCACAGCATTCAGTGCAATCAGCGCCAACGGACCCCATACACCAAGCCGGGCGACGAACGCCTCCAGCGCAACTTCATCCTGCAACAGCGACCAGAGCCACGGCCCAACCCGCCAGGCGCCGATCCCCCCTATCGTCAAGGACAGCAGAAGGAGCCACAGGCGTCGCTCTGCAAGCCATACCGTCGTTCGCCGGATGAGACCTCCTCTCTGCATGCGTCCTTCACGCCCCCTTTTGGACCGATTCTATACGAATCGGCGCCGTATAGCGCTTGACCATTATACTACAGAGTCGCCCGCCATGAAACGAAAACTATGACCCATCCACCGATGATCTGATCTCTTCAGACGACCTTGCGCCGCATCTTTGTGGTATGATCGGTTTTCATGATTCAGGCCGTCACCTTTGACTTTTGGGACACCATCGCAGTCGATGATTCCGATGAGCGCAAGCGAGCGCGGCTGGGGCTGCCCTCGAAATCCGCCGAACGCATGCAGCTGTTCGTCGACCACATCGTGCGGCATTACCCGCACATCGAGCGGAAGCAGGCGGAAGCGGCGTATCGTCAGGCCAACGCGCGTTTTCAAGCGGAATGGCATGAGCATCAGCGGACGCCGGGCGTCCACCGCCGTTTAAGCTATGCGTATGAATCTCTGGGGTTGCGCCCTGCGCCGGGCCGTTACGCTGCGTTTTTGCGCGAAGTCAATGAACTGGCGCACGCGATCGAGACGATGGAAGTGCGCATCGCCCCAGACTTTGCGCCGCATATTCACGCTGTCATTGCCGAGCTTTCTCAGCACTATGCGCTCGGCATCGTTTCGGACACGATCCACACCAACGGTCGCGGCATCCGCCATTTGCTCTATCAGCAAGGGTTGTTGCACTATTTCCGATTCTTTCTTTTCTCCGATGAAGTGGGCGTTTCCAAACCGTCAGCGCAGATCTTTCGTCGCGCAGCGCTCGAGCTAGGATTATCGCCTGCCCTGATTGCTCATATCGGGGATCGCGAGCAGAACGATGTGCTTGGGCCGCTTTCGGTGGGAATGCGCGCCATTCTGTACACCGGCATTGTGGACCGCGGAAGCCACTGCACTCGCGCTCACGCCGTCTGTCGCGATTTTCGTCAATTGCCCTCGCTTCTGCGGCGCATGACGTAGGGGTAAACCGGCTTTGCAGTCAAAATAAATGCACGGCGCCGATCAGACGCCTGCCCACATAGAGTACCGCCCTCGGCGCAACATCCCTTCCGTAGGTCACGCCTCCGGCGCGACACCTCGTCCGCACGCGCCGCCCATCACCGACGCGACATTCCCATGTCCATTGCCCGATCATTTATTTCATCCGGCCGCACCCTTCCGCCTCGGTTCGCTCACGGAGCGTAGCTGACAAAGGCCATTACCTCTCTCCACCAGTTATGCCATGGCTCCACCGGCCAGCTGTTGTGGCCGGCGTTAGGAAGCACCCAGCGTCGTTTGGGGCCTGTGAGCGAGGCGTAGAGGCGTTCCGAATGCTCGCGTGGGATAATCTCGTCTTGCTCCGCAATTACGACCGCGATCGGGACGGTCGTCTCTTTGAGGTGGTGCAGGCTTTCATACCGGTCGAGCAAAAGCCAGCGCACGGGCAGAAAGGGGTAAATGCGCTGCGCCAGCGCGGTGAGGCTGTCCCACGGCGTCAGCAGCACCAGGCCGGCCACCGGCGCCGAGGGGTGGGCCGCCACCGCCGCTACGACGGCTGCGCCCAGAGACTCACCCCACAGGTATATCGGTCCGCCAAACTCTTGGTAGGCGCGACGCAGCGTCTCCTGCGCATCGGCCACAAGTGCAGCTTCGCTTGGCTCGCCTGTCCGGCGTCCGTACCCAGGATATTCGGCAAGCAGCACGCGATAGCCCAACGGCTTCAGCGCCTCGACGTAATAGCTGCGTTGCCAGGCTGCGCCGGCGTTGCCATGAAACACGATCACGAGGCCGTCGTTCGCCGGCGACGACGCAGCGGAGATAAACCCGCGATATTCACCGTCATCGGCAGGCCACATGCGTAGGCCGATTCTTTCCAACTGTGGAGGGGAGGGAAGCGTCTGCAATGGAAAATATAACAGACGTCGCTGCATCCAATAGGCGAGCAAAACAAATAGAATGTAGGCGATGATCACAATCAGCAAGATGCGCCACAACCCATTCAATGCGCCTCCTTTCTTGATAAAACCTAGCGCAAGGCATATTCAATCATTGCATTATTCCGGCAAATGGACAAATGGTATACTATTGACTTGCAATCTGTGGCCTGGAATGTCCCTGTAGCCTGGGATGTGTGGTCTTTGCCGGAAGAACGGTTCAGCCGCCTAGAGGTCACAACGCAACATCACGAGGAGGCCGGACTTCGCGTCCTTGTCGATCGATGATAAAAATACCTTTCGGCTACAGATAAGTTGGAATCATTGAGAAACGAAAGTGATGAACCATGTCTCAAACAATGATAAAGACAGCGCCTTCCGCTCTACAAGCGCCGGTCGGCGTTGAGGAGTTGCGACGGGCGGTGATTCAGCGCCTGTATAATTCGGTGGGCAAAGCGATTCAATCTGCCACCAAACATGATCTGTATTGCGCGCTCTCGCTTGCCATCCGCGATCTCCTGACAGAGCGTTGGCGCAAGACCACCGAAGCGCACTACGAAGCCAATCCCAAGTTCACCTACTACCTCTCCGCCGAATACATGCTCGGCAAACAGCTTGGTCAGAACCTTGCGTACGCCGGCATGACCGAAGTGGCTGCGCAAGTGGCGATGGGCTTCGGCGCCAGCCTAGAGGAATTTCTAGAGCTGGAGCCGGAGCCGGGGCTTGGCAACGGCGGCCTCGGCCGTCTGGCGGCCTGCTTTATGGATTCGCTGGCCACGCTCGATTTGCCGGCGGTTGGCTATGGCATCCGTTATGAGTTCGGCATTTTCCGTCAAACCTTTGTCGACGGTTGGCAGGTGGAGCAGCCCGACGCCTGGTTGCTGCACGGTAACCCTTGGGAGTTCATTCACTCCGACGACATGATCGAGGTCGGCTTCGGCGGTTATACGGAACACACGCTGGACAGCAGTGGTCGATTGCGCACACGCTGGGTCCCCGGCCAGAAGGTGCTGGGCGAACCTTGCACCATGCTTGCGCCCGGTTACGGCACTAATACGGTCAATATTCTGCGGCTGTGGCGGGCACGTGCAGCCGAGGAGTTCGACTTTCAAATGTTCGACACCGGCAACTATGTCCAGGCAGTGCAACAGAAGATCTTCTCGGAAAACATCAGCAAGGTGCTTTATCCCAACGACGGCACGCCGCAAGGCCGCGAGTTACGTTTGCGTCAGCAATACTTCTTCGTAGCCTGTTCGCTGCGAGACATCATCCGTCGCTTCCGGCTGCGAAACCGGGATTGGAACGCTTTCCCGGACAAAGTAGTGATTCAACTGAACGACACACACCCGGTGATCGCCATCCCTGAGCTAATGCGCATCCTCGTCGACGAAGAGGGGATGGGATGGGATCAGGCGTGGAGCATTACGCAGCGTACCTTCGCCTACACTTGTCACACGCTGTTGCCGGAGGCGTTGGAGCGTTGGCCGGTGAGCCTGTTTGAGTATCTGTTGCCACGACACCTGGAGATCATCTACGAGATCAACCATCGCTTCCTGGCGCAGGTGCGCGCCCGCTTCCCTGGCGACACTGCTCGCGTGGCGCGCATGTCGCTGATCGATGAAAACGATGGCCGCCAGGTGCGCATGGCCAACCTCGCCAGCGTGGGCAGCTTCGCCATCAACGGCGTCGCCGAGCTTCAATCCCGGCTGCTGCGCGAGTATACGCTGGCCGACTTCGGCGAAATGTTCCCGGAGAAGTTTCAGAACAAGACCAACGGCGTCAGCCCGCGGCGCTTCCTGCTGCTTTCCAATCCACGGCTGTGCAGCCTGATCACCGAAGCCATCGGCGAAGGTTGGATCAACGAGCTGGACCGACTGCGCGAGCTGGAGAAATTTGTAGACGACCCGACGTTCCGCCAGCGCTGGCGAGAAATCAAGCGACAGAATAAAGCCGACCTGATTGCATTTGCGCAACGCAGCACAGGGGTGACGCTTGACGCCACAGCCATGATGGACGCCATGGTCAAGCGCCTGCACGAATACAAGCGACAACTGCTCAAGCTGCTCCACATCGTGACGCTCTATCAGCGGCTGCAGGACAACCCCAACCTTGAGATCGTGCCGCGCACCTTTCTCTTCGGCGCCAAGTCTGCCTCCGGTTATGCCACCGCCAAGCTGATCATCAAGCTGATCAACAGCGTGGCCGAGGTCGTCAACAACGACCCCATCGTGCGCGATCGCCTGAAGGTGGTCTTTCCG
>JANWYX010000257.1 GCA_025055055.1 Caldilinea sp.
TGCACCTCATCGCTCAGCGCCTGCAGGATGCCGGCGGTGACATCATCGACGCCGCCGTAGAAGAGGGGCGCCTCTTTGCAAGCAAAGGATGCACCGTCCCACTTATGGAACAGGCCATACATGATTCCGGGATGGATCACCTGTCCGGTGTTGGCCAACGTCAGCGCCAGAAAGTTTGAGCAAGGGCGCAACCGCACGCCGAGCAGCGTCTCCAGTTGAGCAAGCGCTTCTTCGGTTTTTCCCTCCGGCCAGACAGCGGCATCCACCTCCGCCTTGACGCCCAGCGCTTCCACCGTCCGTCCCCACGTTCGGATGCGACAGGCCCACGGAAAGCTCTGCAAACCAATGAGCGTTGTCCGAGGAGGCAGAGCGACGCTACGCTGCGCCATCCAGTCGAAGCCGCCGCGTGCAGGCAAGGCTGCGATCTGGACACCTTCGGCCAGGTAGGGCGCCAGTGTAGCCAACACCGGCTCATGGGCGAAGGCGGGCGTCGCCAGCAAGACCAGTTCAGCGCGCTGAACTGCCGTCTGCGGATCTGCTGTGATGCGCGCCGGGCGCCCTGATTGAACGCTGTCGCTGAAGCGAGCGCTGACCCCTGCCGTTGCACAGGCTGCACGCAATCGCTCCGCCTCGTCCCCAAGCGGCGCAAAGACCGTCACTTCATGCATCCTTCCGAGGAGGGCGATGAGCAATTGGGCGGCGTTGCCTGCGCCGCAGAGCGCGATCTTCATAGAGTCAACAGCTCTCTCGCAATAAACTGGCGGTCGATCTGTTGCAGCGCCCGGCTGGTGCGCGTCGGATCGACCAGCGAGGCTGCGGCGACCAGCGCATTGATCAGCGACAGGGCGCCCGCCATCGACAGACTGTGCATGGCGCCCTCGGTGGCTACCTCGAAGGCGTAGTCGGCGTGGCGCGCCAGCGGCGAGACGATGCTGTCGGTGATGGCGATGGTGGTCGCCCCCTGTTCCTTCGCCTGTTGCATGGCGGCTACGGTGGAGCGCACATAGCGCCAGACGCCGAGGCCAACCAGTACGTCCGCAGCGTCCAGGTGGGTGAGCGTCACGACCTGCGAGACGCCGCCATCCAGTATGGCGCGCGCGCGCAGACCGATCACCTCCAGCGAATAGGCCAAAAACTGACCGACTGCCGCCGTCACCCCTGTGGCGACGACGATGGTCTCTTGTGCGCTGGCGATGCTGCGCACCACCGCCTCGAACGTCGTCTGATCGACGGCGCTGGCTGTGCGCTGGATGTTCTGAACATCCAGCGCAAAGACGCGTTGCGGCAGCTCGCTGTTTTCGGGAAGCACAGTGATGCGTTGCTCCAGCCGCTCCACTGCCGTCAGGTAGCTAGGCAACTCTGCGCGGATGGCTTCCTGCAGTCCCGGAAGGCCGTCGTAGCCTAGGACTTGACAGAGGCGAACGACGGTGGCTGCGCTGGCGTCCACCTTGGCGCCCAATTCCGCCGCCGAGGCGAAGGATGCAAAGTAACGGTTGTCCAGGATGAGGCGGGCCAGCGCCTGCTGTTTGGGCGTCAACGAATCGTATGCATCAGTGATACGCGCTTCAAGTGCGGTCGTCATAGATCAAAAACAAACGCCGAATTGCACTTTGAGCAAATGCACAAACTGCAACGATGCTTTCGTGCGATCTACTGAATTGAGGAACATTTTCGAGTAATATAGCACAGAGGTGGTCGGAATGCAATAGGTAATTCAAAAAAATTTTTTATGAAATTTTTATTTCATTTTGTGGTTAGACGATTGCCGCGGTTTTCTCATAATATGCCCTCTTTCAGGCGGCTCCGAGTCGATGGGAAAACGCAAAGACGCAGAGATACAAAGGCGCAAAGGAAAGCAAGAAAGCGCCTTGTCCGCTCGGCGACATTTTTATCGTTTGGGACGACGCTGAGCATGGCACCTTCCCGGAAGCTCTGTGCTTCCGGGAAGGTTGGCGCCTCCAGGGCATCAAGACTCCATGGAAGAGGGCGGCGACATTCTACTTAAAGCTAAAAATCAGGAAAGCGGAGCGGGAGTCAACGAATGTTTTCGCGGAGCGCTTCTTCAATGAGCGTCTGCTTCAAATCCCATAGTTTCTGACTGAGCGACACATGGTAAATATGCGGGTTGACCAGGCGCCGCACGCCGGGGTCGAGCGCCTCCACATCGTCGGCGCGGCGGCGGCGAATCTCTTCCAGCGTCGGCAGGTCATAGATCAGTTTGCCCTGGCGCACCACCTCCACGTGCAGTGGTTCGATGCGGCTGATCTGTTCGGGCTGCAGCGTGCGAAATTTGGTGTGATCGCTGGGGTGGCGCAGCACGAGAGGCGCTGCCGGATCGATCTGCTCATCCTCTAAGGTCAGCAGATCTGCGGTCGCCTTTCGCCGTTCATCGTAGATGCGCCAGATGCGCTTGACGCCGGGCGTCGGCGTTTTAGAAGGGGATTCGGAAATCTTGATCGCCGAGCTCCAACCGCCGTTTCTACGCACCGCCACCAGCTTGTAGACCCCGCCCAACGCCGGCTCGCCCCAGGAGGTGATCAGCCGTGTGCCTACGCCGTAGACTAAACGTCTGATCAGGCGATCGGGATCCACGCCATACCGTGGAGCTTCGTTTTGAATTTGCGTGATGATCTGCCAGATCACCAGCTCGTCCAGGTC
>JANWYX010000160.1 GCA_025055055.1 Caldilinea sp.
GGATTGCCGGACAATCCAACAACTTTTCACACCGCGCCGATCGTGCGCGTGTTGATGGATGACTTCCTATCCGGCTACGTGGACGAAGTGATAATGGTTTACACCGATTTCATCAACACCATTAAGCAAGTGCCGGTCGCACGCAAGTTGTTGCCGGTCGAACCGGCCGAGCCGTCTGTCACCATGGCGCCCGAATATATTTTCGAGCCCTCTCCGGAGGCGGTGCTCAACCGCGTGCTGTACGGCTTCACCGAGGTGCAAGTCTTGCAGGCGATCTACGAATCCCTGGCGAGTGAGCATTCTGCGCGCATGGTGGCGATGCGCAACGCGACGGATGCAGCCGACGAGTTGATTGAGGATTTAACGCTAACGTACAACAAAGCGCGCCAAAGCGCAATCACCAGCGAACTGATGGACATTGTCGGCGGCGCCAGCGCGCTGGAAAGCGCGGAAACGCTCACACGTCCCGGTCGCAGCGACTGGTTGACGGCCGAGCTGGAACAGATCTGAGCAGAGGCGTTTGCACTCGCCGATGAAACAGAGCTTGAAGAAGAGTTCGTGAAAATCGAGTGTAAGGAGGTCATCCGTGCCCGAGCAAATGATTGGCACGATTCAAAGTGTAGTGGGGCCGGTCGTCGATGTGGTCTTTCCCGCCGGCGAATTGCCCGAGATTTATGACGCTATTCACGTCAAGATGGATGATGGCTCGACATTGGTTCTGGAAGTCGAGCAGCATCTCGGCGACGGCGTGGTGCGTTCCGTTGCGATGGGCAGCACAGACGGCCTTCGCCGCGGCATGACGGCCATCTCCGACGGCGCGCCGATCACAGTGCCGGTTGGCCCCGCCACGTTGGGTCGTCTTTTCAACGTCACCGGCGAGCCGATCGATGGCAAGGGTGAAGTGAAAGCGGAAGTGCGCTATCCGATCCATCGTCCGGCGCCCCCGTTCGCCGAACAGAGCACCAAGGCCGAGATGTTTGAGACCGGCATCAAGGTCATCGACTTGATTGCACCCTTCACACGCGGCGGCAAAACCGGCATCTTCGGCGGCGCCGGCGTGGGCAAGACGGTCGTGATCCAGGAGCTGATCCACAACGTCGCCGAGTTTCACAGCGGCTATTCGGTCTTCGCCGGCGTCGGCGAGCGCAGCCGCGAGGGCAACGATCTCATGCGCGAGATGATCGAGTCGGGTGTGATCAATTCGACGGTGATGGTCTTCGGTCAGATGAATGAGCCGCCGGGCGCGCGCTTGCGCGTCGGCCTGACCGGCGTCACGATGGCGGAGTACTTCCGCGATGAAGGTCGTGATGTGCTGCTCTTTATCGACAACATCTTCCGCTTCGTGCAGGCCGGTTCGGAGGTCTCCTCACTGCTCGGACGCCTGCCCAGCGCCGTCGGCTACGCGCCGACCCTGGGCACCGACATGGGCGACCTGCAGGAGCGCATCACCTCGACCAAGAAAGGCTCGATCACGTCGATGCAGGCGGTCTACGTGCCCGCCGATGACTACACCGACCCGGCGCCGGCCACGACCTTCGCCCATCTGGACGCCACGATCACCCTGCAGCGCTCGCTGGCCGACCAGGGGCTCTTCCCGGCGGTCGACCCGTTGGGGTCAACCAGCCGCATCCTGGATCCGCTGATTGTGGGAGAAGACCATTACAATGTCGCCCGCCAAGTGCAGCAGACGCTGCAGCGCTATAAAGATCTGCAGGACATCATCGCCATTCTCGGCGTCGAAGAGTTGAGTGAAGACGACAAGCTGATCGTGGCGCGCGCGCGCAAGATTCAGCGCTTCCTGACGCAGCCCATGTTTGTTGCAGCCCAGTTTACGGGCCGCGAAGGCCGCTATGTCAAGATCGAGGACACCGTACGCGGCTTCCGTGAAATTCTCGACGGCAAGCACGACGATCTGCCGGAGCAGGCTTTCTACATGGTCGGCACGATCGAAGAAGCGCTCGAGAACGCCGAACGCATGCGCAGCGAGTAAGGCAGGCCTGAAAAGGAACAAATGCGTGCGGCGCAGAAACACAGGGTGGTCTTGCGCCGCTCCTCTATGCAGCGTGTAGCGACAGGCTTGGTTTGAAGGAGTCTTCTTCATGGCCATCAAGGTGGACATTGTCACACCGGAAAAAATGCTTTTCAGCGGCGAGGTCGATATGGTCACGCTGCCGGGGGCGAATGGGCAGATGGGCATTCTGCGCGGGCATGCGCCGCTGCTCTCGACGTTGGACATCGGCGAGATCGTGCTGCATCGCCGCGAAGGCAATGAGTATATCGCCGTCAGCGGCGGCGTCGTCGAGGTGCGTCCGGACAAGGTGACGATCTTGGCCGATGTGGCCGAATCCAGCGAAGAAATCGACGAGCAGCGCGCTCAGGCCGCCCTTGAACGAGCGCGCAAGCTGTTGGCCGAGAGCCCGCCGCCTCAGCAGGTGCCCGAAATCATGGCCTCATTGCGCCGCAGCTCGTTGCGACTGAAAGTGGCGCGGCGACGCGCCGGTCGTCGGATAGGCGCCGTCCCTCAGTTTGAGGGTGAGGATGAAGGCGAAAACCACTGACCGTGGTGCTCTTCTTCTGTTGCTTTTTTGGACGCATCTTAAAGCAGAGTTTGCACGATACACTGCAAGCTCTGCTTTTTCTTTTGAGACACTCCCCGATTTTTTACACTCGATCGGGGAACGCAGCGCCCGCTTAGATCCTACACAAAGCCGTTGAGATAGATTGCGGTTTCAGCATTGCTGATTTGGGATGAATCCCGACCGGAACGTATAATGGTAAAGTTGACGATTTATGTCGTCAGGAGCGATTTGATTCAATTAAACAATTATGTTCGGTAAACAAATCGGCATCGACCTGGGAACCGTCAACGTCCTCGTCCACGTCAAAGGGCGGGGCATTGTTTTGAATGAGCCATCGGTTGTCGCCATCCGCGTGCGCGACAACACAATGGTGGCTGTTGGTCACGAAGCCTACGACATGCTGGGCCGCACGCCTGAGAGCATCGAAGTGGCGCGGCCCATTCGCGACGGCGTCATCGCCGACTTTGTGGTGACGGAGGCGATGTTGCGCTACCTGATTCAAACGGTGGCAGGCGATCACAATCCCCTGTTTCGTCCCTTGTTTCGCCCCAGAGTCATGATCAGCACACCGCGTGGGGTGACGAGCGTTGAGGAGCGCGCCGTGCACGACGCAGCCATGCAGGCCGGCGCCGGCGCAGCGTATCTGATTCCCGAGCCGCTGGCCGCCGCCTATGGAGCCGGTCTTCCGATCGGCACGCCAACGGGCAACATGGTGGTGGATATGGGCGGCGGCACGACGGAAGCCGCCGTCGTTTCCATGTACGACATCGTGGTCTGGAGCAGCGTGCGCATCGGTGGCAATCGGTTTGACGAGGCGATCATCAATTACGTGCGCAAGAAGTACAATCTGTTGATCGGAGAGCAGACCGCCGAGGAGATCAAGATCGGCATCGGCAGCGCACTCCCGATGGAGGACGAACGCTTCATGGAGGTGCGCGGCCGCGACCAAGTCACCGGGCTGCCCAAGATCATCCAGATCAGCAGCAGCGAAGTTACTGAGGCGTTGCAGGAGCCCTTGCAGGCGGTGGTGAGCACCGTCCGAGCGACGCTAGAAAAGACGCCTCCGGAGCTGGCCGCCGACATCATCGATCGCGGCATGGTGCTGACAGGTGGCAGCGCACAGTTGCGCAACATTGCGCAGCTGCTGACGCAGGAGACGGGCGTTCCTGCCTATGTGGCAGAAAACCCGATCGCCTGCGTCGCGTTGGGGGCCGGGCGCGCGCTGGAGAACTATGAGATCATGCGTCGCAGCCTGCCGATGGTGCCGGATTGACTGCAGCCGTCAATCGCTGGGACACCGACAGGTACATTTTTTATTTTGCCCTGAAGCGTTTTTTGACGAGAATATCGAGACTCAGTAAAATCGTAAGCGTGATTCCCAGGGAAAGTTGGTGACCGAAGATTGATTGTAAACGGCGCAGCGTTGCAGCATCGACACAGGGAACGTCAATCTTTTCCTCGGAATCGCACAACAGCGCACACCCTGATCAATGAGTTAAATCGACATGGGTAAAGAGACCGTCAACACTTCAGGCGCGCCCGCCGCCATCGGCCCCTATTCGCAGGCAGTCCGCGTGGGTCAATTTTTGTTTGCCTCCGGTCAGCTGGGCCTCGATCCTGTTTCTGGTGAATTGCGTGAAGGGATCGAGGCGCAGACGCGTCAAGCTTTGGCCAATCTGCAGGCTGTTTTGGCGGCGGCGGGAGCTACGGTCAAAGATGTGGTCAAGACAACGATTTTTCTGGTCGACATGGCCGATTTTGCAATTGTAAACCGCATTTATGCGGAAGTTTTTAAAGAAGAGCCGCCTGCCCGTAGCACCGTCCAGGTGGCGGCCTTGCCGAAGAATGGGCTCGTTGAAATTGAAATGATCGTATGGGTGGGCGATTGAAAGGCGTATTCATCACCGATCGGGTGATAGGATAAAAATTCTGTTTTCGGAGGATTTTAGAGCTGTATGAGTGATTTGCAAGCAGCGTCGAACGGTGGACAGAGCTGGCTAAACGGCGGCGTATATGACCATCCGATGGCGGCATGGTTGGATGAAATCGACCGCTCCATTCAGGAGCCGGCGGCAGGCGAGATTCGCACCGGCGTCATCGTCGACAAACGCCCCCACGAAATCCTGGTGGATATCGGCTTCAAGTCGGAAGGCGTTGTGTCCGGGCGAGAGCTCGAGCGGATCGGCGAGGCGCTTGCCTCTCTGAAAGTGGGAGACGAAGTGCCGGTCTACGTCATGCGCGAAGATCGCGACGGCAACCTTCAGCTCAGCATCAGCCGGGCGCTTGCCGAAAAAGATTGGGAACGCGCCGAAGCGCTGATGCAAAGCCAGGAGATCTTCGAATGTCCGGTGGACGCATACAACCGCGGTGGCGTCATTGTGCGACTGGGGCAGGTGCGCGGCTTTGTGCCGGCCAGTCAGTTGGTCAGCGCGCCGGCGAGCACCGGCGACGAGGACGCCGATAACCGCTACGCCTCGCTGTTGGGCGAAAAACTGAAGCTGAAAGTGATCGACATAGATCGAAAACGCAACCGCTTGATCCTTTCAGAACGCCTTGCCATGCGCGAATGGCGTCGCCAGCAGAAGGAGCAGCTCCTCGACACCTTGCATGAAGGAGCGGTAATGGAGGGTGTCATCAGCAGCATCGCCGACTTTGGCGCCTTCGTCGACCTCGGCGGCGCCGACGGTCTGATCCACCTCAGCGAGCTGAGCTGGAACCGCGTCACCCATCCGAGCGAGGTCGTCAAGATCGGCGATCGCGTCAACGTGCAAGTCCTCAGCATCGATAACGAGCGCCGACGTATCGGGTTGAGCCTGCGCCGATTGACGCCTCAACCCTGGGAAGTGATCGACAACACCTATCAGATCGGCCAAATCGTCAAGGGGCGCATCACCAAGTTGGTGAACTTCGGCGCCTTCGCCCGCCTGGTGGACACCGGCATCGAGGGATTGATTCACATCAGCGAGCTCGCCGACCGACGCGTTACGCATCCGAAGGAAGTCGTCAATGAAGGCGACGTCTACGACTTGCGCATTATCCGCATCGAAGGCGACAAGCGTCGACTGGGACTGAGCCTCAAGCAGGCGCAATTGGAACCGGAGGTCGACTGGCAGATCGCTCCCGGCAGCGAGCCGACGCAGAACAAGTCGGGAAGTGAGACCACCGCCGCTTCTGTAAGTGCTTCGTCTGCTGCCCATGGCGAGTCGTTGGACAAATCCTCGATGGTAGCCCAGGTTGCCGAATAACGGCTTCGATTTGTTCTCGAGTGAGGCCGACCGCATCCGAACATCGGACGTTGGACGCCGTATGAGGCCTTTGATTTCAAGCCGAAAAACGGGGACGCAGATGCGTCCCCGTTTTTCGTGCAGGATGTAAGCGCCCCTGTCAAGACGCTGTGATACAATTGGACTTTGGCGCTTGCCAGGATGTAAGTAGGAACATGCAAAAACCTTTTATCTCTGAGAAGGAAGTCACTGCGATGACCGTTCGTGTCGAAGTGCGCAGCATCCATCCAACGGCGGGACAGAACATTGTAAGCGGAGCGGCGAAGCTGGGCGTTTCCGGCCTGAAGCGCTGTGAGGTAGTGCGCCTCTATTTCCTTGAACGCGATCCCGGTGATGAGGCCGTTGAGCGTCTTTGCAGGCTGCTGCTTGCGGATCCGGTCATGGATGTATGGCGTGTGGTGAGAGGGGCCGGAATCGCTGCGCCAAAACCTTCAGCGCCGGGAACTCCCTCTCCACATGTGGTCGAAGTCGCTTTCCGTCCCGGTGTGACCGACGTGCCGGCGCGGGAGCTGCGCCGCAGCATGGCGGAGATCGGTCTGCCCGATTGTGAGACGGCGACCGGGGTGCGCTACGAGTTGGAAGGCGATCTCACCGAAGTAGAGTTGCGTCGGTTGGCGCAACTGTTGTTTTGTAATGAGACCGTGCAGCATTTTGCATTGGGTGAAATCACTGTGCACTTCGGCCACGAGACGGTGGCCGGTGAGCGCGTCGAGATCATTCCCGTGCGCAATCTGGATGACGCTGCATTGCTGGCGCTCAGCAAAGCTCGTCTGCTTTCGCTCGATGTGGACGAGATGCGCGTCATCCAACGCCATTATGCGGAACTGGGGCGAGACCCAACGGACGTCGAGCTGGAGACGCTGGCGCAGACGTGGTCCGAGCATTGTGTTCATAAAACTTTCAAAGCGCGCATTGAGTTTGTCCATCGCAACGCCGACGGCTCCGTGCGCAGCCAAGAGACGATCGACGGCCTGATTCACCGCTATCTGCGCGCTGCAACCGACGCCGTGTGGCCGGAGTGGCTGCGCTCCGCTTTTGTCGACAATGCCGGCGTCATTGCCTTTGACGACGAATACGACCTGGCTTTCAAGGTGGAGACGCACAACCACCCTTCGGCGTTGGAGCCGTTCGGCGGCGCCAACACGGGCGTGGGCGGCGTGGTGCGCGATGTGATCGGCGTCTCGGCGCGGCCCATCGCCACGACCGATGTTCTTTGCTTTGGCCCACAAGACTTTCCGTATGACCAGCTGCCGGAAGGCGTGCTTCATCCTGCGCGCATCGCCGAAGGCGTGGTGGCCGGCATCGGCGACTACGGCAACAAGCTGGGCCTGCCGACGGTCAACGGCGCCATCCTCTACGATGAAGGCTACCTGGGCAACCCCTTGGTCTTCTGCGGCTGCGCAGGGCTGTTGCCGCACGGCAAACATCCGACCCGTGCGCAGAAAGGTGATCTGGTCGTCGTCATCGGCGGTCGCACCGGTCGCGATGGCATCCACGGCGCCACCTTCTCCTCCGCTGAGTTGACGCACGAAACCGGCGAAATTGCGGGCAGCGCCGTACAGATCGGCGACCCCATCACCGAAAAGGGGTTGATCGAGCTGGTGGAAGCTGCACGCGATCGGGGGCTGTACAACGCCATCACGGATTGCGGGGCCGGCGGCTTTTCCTCCGCCATCGGCGAGATGGGTGAGGCGCTCGGTGTCGACGTCGATCTCGGCAAAGCGCCGTTGAAATATCCTGGACTGGCGCCGTGGGAAATCTGGATCTCCGAAGCGCAGGAGCGCATGGTGCTGGCCGTCCCGTCGGAGAAGCTGCCGGAGCTACAGCAACTCGCCGAGCTGTGGGAAGTCGAGCTGAGCGTGTTGGGGCGGTTCACAGGTGACGGAGAGCTGGTGGTGCGTTTCAACGACCGTGTAGTCGCCCGTCTGTCGATGTATTTTCTGCATCACGGACTGCCCAGACGCACCCTACGCGCAGAGTATCAGGAGCCGCCACCTGCTCAACCGCTCCCCGAAGCTGGGGTCGAACTGAAGTTTCCGGGCATGGACCTCAACGACGTGCTGTTGGCGATGCTGGGCCACCCTTCCATCGCCAGCAAGGAGCATGTGGTGCGCACCTATGACCATGAGGTGCGCGGGGGAACGATCGTGCGGCCGTTTGTCGGCCCTACGATGGATGGCCCGGCGGATGCGGCGGTGCTCAAGCCGCTTGGAACATGGAAGCATGAACGGGCGTTTGTGCTGAGCAACGGCATCAACCCACTGATCGGCCGCATCGATCCATATGCGATGGCCATTAGCGCCGTCGATGAGGCAGTGCGCAACGCTGTGGCGGTGGGCGCCGATCCCGACCGCATCGCTATTCTAGACAATTTTTGCTGGGGAAACCCAACATATCCCGACCGGCTGGGTGCGCTTGTGCGCGCCTGCCAGGGCTGCTATGACGCAGCGCTCGCCTATCGGACGCCCTTTATCTCGGGCAAGGACAGTCTCTACAATGAGTTCAACGGCAAACCGATCCCGGGCACGTTGTTGATCTCCGCCGTCGCTATTGCGCCTGATTTCCATACATGCGTCACTTCTGCGTTGAAGAAGCCCGGCAATCGACTATATTTGCTTGGAGAAACGAAGATAGAATTGGGCGGTTCGCTGCTGAACGCGCTGCTCGGTGAACAGAGTGGTTTGCCGCCTTCGATGCCGCAGAAGCCCTTGGAACGCTATCGAGCGTTGCATCGGGCTATGCGCAAAGGGCTGGTGCGCGCCTGTCACGATCTCAGCGAAGGGGGGTTGGCGGTGGCCGTGGCCGAGATGTGCATTGCCGGACGGCTGGGCGCTGTAATCCATCTGGATGGGCTGATCGAGTCTGCAGATGCGGGGTCTCTGATCGTTCCGCTGCTATTTAGCGAAAGCAACGGGCGGCTACTGATTGAGGTGGCGGAGGCGGACGCCACAGCCTTTGAGGCCTTTTTCGCAGAACAAACGTTGACCCGGGTCGGGATGGTTGTAGAGGAGCCTCGGCTGAGTGTGATGGTGAACGGCGCCGCCGTCATCGATCTGCAGATGGAGCAGCTTGTCAGGGCATGGAAAGGACAGTGAACGCATGAAGCCTTCAATTTTGATTCTGCACGCATCGGGCGCAAACCGCGACGCCGAAGCCGCTCGCGCCTGTGAGTTGGCGGGCGGCGCGCCGGAGATCGTCCATATCAACCAGCTGCGCTGCGGCGAACGCAGACTGACCGACTATCCGATGTTGCTTCTGCCGGGAGGATTCTCTTACGGCGACGCCCTAGGCGCCGGCGTGCGGCTGGCACTCGATTTGCAGGTTTACTTTCACGACCAGCTTCATGATTTCATCGACCGCGGCAAGCTGGTGCTCGGCATCTGCAACGGGTTTCAGGCGCTGGTGAAGGCAGGAGTGTTGCCCGGCGTTCGATCGGATCGTTTGGCCATCGGGCCGCGGGCCATTGAAGAAATGGCTCTGCGTCGCGTCACGTTGACGGAAAACGCCGGTGGCCGCTTCGAATGTCGCTGGGTGCATTTGGCTGTGAATCGGCGAGCGAGGGCCTCCTTTCTGCGCGCCATTGAGGATCTCATTTTCTGCCCGGTGGCGCACGGCGAAGGCAACTTCCAGGTCAAGGACGAAGAAACGCTCGCCGAAATCGAACAGGAGGGTCTAGTTGCGTTTCGCTACGTCGATGCAGCAGGGAAGCCGGCGAACGGCGTTTATCCGCTCAACCCCAACGGCTCTGTGAACGACATTGCGGGCATCTGCAATCGTCGCGGCAACGTTGTCGGCCTAATGCCGCACCCGGAAGACCATGTCCTGCCGATCCAGAATCCCCTGGGTGGTGTGGGGCGGCTTGGCCTGACCGTCTTCCGGGCGATGGTGGCCGCGCTATGATCCCGCCGAGGCATGACGTCGGCGCAGCTGGGCCTCCATCAAGGCGTCGTGCTTTTGCAAAAATTGCTCAAGCACCTGGTGCAGCGTCGGTTCACCCACCTCTTGTAGCTCATAACGAACGCGCAGCGCCGGTTTGTCAATGCGAATGAGCCGACGCAGGTCGATCGGTGTGGCGACCAGCACGACGTCGGCGGGCGTGCGACGGATCGTCTCTTCCAATTCCGCCACTTGTTGATCGCTATAACCCATCGCCGGCAAGATCGGGCCGGTCTGCGGGTACCTGGCGAAGGTCTCGGCGATGGTGCCGACGGCATAGGGTCTGGGGTCGAGCACTTCCGCGGCGCCGAAGCGCCGCGCCGCCACCCAACCGGCGCCATATTTCATCTCGCCGTGCGTCAGGGTGGGACCGTCCTCGACCACCAGCACACGACGGCCGCGGATCAGGCTGTGCTCCTCGACAAAAATCGGACTGGCGGCGTCGATCACGATGGCGGTTGGATTCAGCTTCAACGCGATCTCGCGCGCCAGCTCCACTTGCTCGAAGGAGGCGGTTTCTACCTTGTTGATAATAAAGACATCTGCCTTGCGCAGGTTGACCTCGCTGGGAAAGTAGCGCACGCCGTGGTCGGCGCGGTGGGGGTCGATCACCACCATCCACAGGTCGGGCTTGAAAAAGGGGAGATCGTTGTTGCCGCCGTCCCAAATCAGCACGTCCGCCTCGGCTTCGGCCTGACGGAGGATGCGCTCGTAATCCACGCCGGCGTAGATGACACCGCCGTTGGCGATGTGCGGCTCGTATTCCTCTCGCTCCTCGATCGTGACATGATGGCGGTCGAGGTCCTCCAGGGTGGCGAAGCGCTGAACCGCCTGGGCTGCCAGGTCGCCATAGGGCATGGGGTGGCGTACGGAGACGACATGCCGTCCCAACGCGCGCAGCGTGCGTGCGACGGCGCGGCTGGTCTGGCTCTTGCCTGCACCCGTGCGCGAGGCGCAGATCGCCACCACCGGTTTGCCGGCAGTCAACATCGTCTGCGTCGGCCCCAGGAGCAAAAAGCTTGCGCCGGCCGCCATCACCCGCGCGCCGACGTGCATCATATGCTCATAGGAGACATCGCTGTAGCTGAAGACGGCCACATCGATGCGCTGTTCGAAGATCAGTCGTTCCAGCTCGTCTTCGGAAAGAATCGGGATGCCGTGGGGGTAGCGTTCGCCCGCCAGCTCCGGCGGATAGCGGCGGTTCTCGATGAATGGAATTTGCGTGGCGGTGAAGGCCACCACTTCATAGTCGGGATGATTGCGAAAGAAGACGTTGAAATTGTGGAAATCGCGTCCTGCTGCGCCCAGGATCAGCACACGCTGCGCCATTGCAGGCTCCTTTCTGACGGTGGCTATGCTTCGACTTGGCGTAAGAACAAATATCACGGTAACAAACAATGTATTTCTACATCGGTTTCCCCAGTGTAGCGGCTGTGAAGATCGAGCACACTATCTGATGGTTGGGTCTATGAGCTGGTCAGATGGCGGGTTCTGACACCGGCAGGGAACCAACGAAAAATGATCGGCGACCAAGCATACTGTGGATTGCCGGAGCGAAGCCGGTGAATTGATTCTAGATTTTGTCTCTTGACAGAACGAAGAGGGTGTGCTACATTACATTCGCCTGGGAGCGCTCCCAAATTTTTTCAGAGTAAATTTCTCACAAGATACGATAACAAAATATAATAAGCGGCTTTAGAGCTGTTGTTAAACCTTGCGATGGTTTGTCCTTTAGAGGGCAAACCGTGTTAGAGCACGAGCTTCGGCTGTAATCTTCAGCATAAGCCAAATTTCGTAGGCGACGATAGAGATGACGCTAGAAGAGATCGCGCGTCTTGCCGGCTGTTCGCGTTCGACTGTGTCGCGGGTCATCAACCACGACCCGAACGTGCGTGCAGAGACGCGTGAGCGAGTGTGGCGGATCATCAAAGAGCAGGATTTTCAACCCAATCTTGCGGCGCGTGCGCTGGCAGGTCGTCGGAGCCGGGTCATCGGGTTGGTGATTCCGCAGCCGCTCAGCACAATTTTCACCGACCCGTTTTTTTCGATGTTGATTCATGGCTGTGCGCTAGCGTGTGACGAACGTGGATACTATTTGATGCTTTCGCTCGTGTTGCGACAGGCGAACGACACATATCACTGGTTGATCCGCGCTCGGCATTTGGACGGTCTTCTCCTGGCGCCGCCGTTGATTAACGACCCATTTGTGCCGCATTTGTTGGACAAGCGCCTTCCTCTTGTGATGATCGGTCGCATTCCCGGTCGCACCGACATCTCCACCGTGAATATTGACAACATCAAAGGAGCAAGTCTGGCTACGCAGCACCTGTTGAAGTTGGGCTACACGCGGATTGCCACGATCACCGGTGCACTGAATCTGGTTGGCGCCCTTGATCGCCTCGAGGGTTATCTATGTGCGCTGCGTGAAGCAGGCATCGAGCCGCCTTCAGAGTATATTCAAGAAGGGGATTGGTCGGAGGCAAGCGGAAGGCGCGCAATGGAGTGCCTGCTGCAGGCGACGCCGCCCCCTGAAGCCGTCTTTGCCGCCAGCGATAGCATGGCGATCGGCGCCATGAAAGCGATCCAGGCAGCGGGGTTGATGGTTCCCAACGATATCGCCGTGGTAGGCTTCGACGACATGCCGGTGGCGGCGACGGTCGACCCTCCGTTGACCACCGTGCATCATCCGATCGAGCGAATCGGCTTTTTAGCAGCCTCGATGCTGATTGAGAAATTGGAAACCCCGCCCACGCAAGCATCGTGGGCTAACGTTCAACACATTGTGCTGCCGGCCAGATTGGTGATTCGCATGTCCTGTGGGCAGGCGTTGCGCTGCAGCGCTCATCCCACAGATGTGTAAGAACATAGAGCGCAGATTAAACAAGAGGAGGAGGTGAGAGATTCCAGAATCTTTTGGATTGTATTTGTTCGTTTCGTTTACCCCAGTTTAAGACCTAAATTTGTTTCAGGAGGCAAACATGAGACATCGCTTCAATCTTTTGCTGATTTTGTTCGCCATCGCCGGCATGGCGCTTGCAGCGTGTGGTGCGCCGGCAGCGCCTGCTGAGCAGCCGGCCGCAACGCAGCCACCTGCAGCGCAAGAACAACCTGCAGCAGCGGCGCCGACAGAAGCGCCCACCCCTGCGGAGGCCGCCGCTCCGGTAAGCGCCGATGCGCTGCCGCGCAAAGAGACGCTCTACTATAACGGCTTCCAGTGGGGACCGGTGGTCGGTTGGAATCCGTATTCCAACAGCAATAACAACGGCATGGCCATTTCACAGGGCGACAACGCTCGCGTGACCATGTTCGAGACGCCATACCTGTACAACATGCTCGACGGCAAGCAATATCCGTTGCTGGCCGACGGTGACTGGGCCTGGAACGAAGATCGCACCGAGATCACCTTCAAGCTCAAGCCGGCCGCCCGCTGGAGCGACGGCACGCCCGTGACCGCCGAAGACGTCGCCTACACCTGGGCCACGCATGTCAAGTATGAGACGGCGACCGGTGCTGCCAACAAGGATTACATTGAGACTGTCGAGGCGGTGGATCCACAGACGGTGGTGATCAAGGCCAAACTGGACGAGAACGGCCGCGCCGTCAATCCGTTGATCGTTCAGGCGTATCTCAGCTCCGTCTATGTCGTTCAGAAGGCTTGGACGCAGAAGCTGGAGGAGCGCAGCGGCGGCGATGCCACGAAACTGATGGCGGATCCGGCGGAGGATGTCGTGTATTCCGGCCCTTACGGCAAATTCTTCGCCGACGACACCAAGGTCGTGCTGGTGCGCAACGACAATTACTGGGGGCAGGATCCCAGCATGTGGGGCAAGTTGCCTCCGCCCAAGTATCTGGCGCATGTGATCTTCAAAGACAACGCTGCCGGCACAACGGCGTTAATGGCCGGCGAGGTCGATGTCAGCCAGCAGTTCAACTCCAATGTGCAGGACCTGTGGGAAAAGTACAATTTACCCATCTCCACCTATCTGCCTGACCCGCCTTATCACATCGGCGCCAGCCTGCCGACTGCGTTTTACAACCTGAAGGCCCACGGTCTAGATCAGCTTTGCATCCGCAAGGCGATTGCGATCGCCGTTGATTATCCGGCGATCATCGCCAACGCCATGACCAACCAGTCTGCCACCTTCGAACAGGTGCCGCGCTCGTTGATGAACCCCACGCCCTTTGAGCAGGCTATGTACAACCGCGAGGCGGTCAAACATCTACAGTGGGTGGGCAACGACATCGAAGGCGCCAAGAAGCTGCTCGATGAGTGCGGCGTCGTCGACACCGACGGCGACGGCTGGCGCGAGTACAACGGTCAGAAGCTGAGCTATGTCGCCACCTGTCCGAACGGTTGGTCAGACTGGCAGGCCGCCATTGAGATCGTAGCTGCAGCCGGTAAACAGATCGGCATCGACATCACCACCAACTTCCCGGAGTGGTCGGTCTACCAGACTGTCGTCACTAAGTCCGACACGCCGCTGCCACCCGGCTACGAGATCTTCATGATGTGGAGCGCCGGCGCCGGCCCGACGCAGCCGTGGGGTCGCATCCGCAACTTGCTCAGCTCGGAGTGGATCGGCCTGCCGAGCAACTGGAGCGGCAACTGGGGTCAGTACTCCAACCCCGAGGTGGATGAGCTGCTGAAATTGATCCCGCATGAGACCGATGAGGCCAAGCTGAAGGAAATGTACACGCGGCTGGTCGAGATTTACCTGACCGATGTGCCGTCCTTCACGCTGATGTATCGGCCGCAGAACTTCCACACCGTCAACGAGAGCGTTTGGACCAATTTCCCCCATCAGGGCGACGGTACCAACCCGCCGGTCCCGCCGCTCAACCTGATCGACGGCTGGGGCATCGCCGGCCTCTATAATATCACGCTTGTAGAGCCGTAACGAGTTAGTGGAGACCCTTTCCGGGATGTCTCGGAAAGGGTCTCCTATCAACGAACTTCCGAATTGTCGGCGTACATTTTTTAGAGATCGGTTGCGCAAAGTGTAGCAGGGCTTTCCAAGAGGGAGGCGCCTGGGGTGGTTGACAAACCAAAGGAAGGGTTGCGTTGAAAGGCTACACCAAATATTTTCTCAATAAACTTGGTTGGTTTGCGATTACGTTTGTATTTGCCTTCATCTTGAATTTTACGCTGCCGCGTCTGATGCCCGGTGACCCGGTGGCAGCTATCGTAGCGCGTCAGGCTCAGGGCATCAGCAACCCGACCGGTGTGCAGGCGATTTATCAACAGTACACCGAGCTATTCGGTACCGATCGTCCGATCGTTGAGCAGTTTTTTATTTACGTGCGCAACGTGTTTCGCGGAGATTTCGGTTTTTCATTTAGCCAATATCCGCGCACGGTGGCGGAAGTGATCGGCGCCTCGATCGGATGGACGCTAATTTTGCAGTTTCCGGCTATCATCGTTGGCTGGATATTGGGAAACGTGCTAGGCGCCATGGCTGCTTATCTGAGGGGCGGCTTTGATAAAGTGCTGATGCCGGCTGCGCTCTTCCTGAGCAGTTTTCCTGCCTTTGGCATGGCCGTAATCTTGCTTGTGATCTTCGCCGTGTATCTAAAGTGGTTTCCCACGTCGGGCGGCTATGGCTATACGCTCATCCCCAGCCTGACGCCGACCTTTCTATGGTCTGCCTTCATCCACTATCAATTGCCCTTCTGGTCGATCGTGCTGATCGCCATCGGCGGCCAAGCGATCGGCATGCGTTCGATGTCGATCTATGAGCTAAACGCAGATTACGTAAAATTCGCCCGCTTTATGGGCATCAAAGACGATAAAATTGTCGCCTACGTCTTCCGCAACGCCATGTTGCCACAGGTGACCGGCTTGGCGTTGGCGCTCGGCACGATGGTCGGCGGCGCGCTGATTGCGGAGATCGTCTTCAGTTATCCCGGGCTTGGCACGACGCTGTTGAACGGCGTCATGGGTCAGGATTATCCGCTCATCTCCGCTGCAACGCTGATTATCACCTTCATGGTGTTGACCGCCAACTTTGTCCTCGAAATTTTGTACGGCGTAATCGACCCGCGCATCAAGGCTGCTCAGTCTGATTGAAGGATAAGCGCATATGCAATATACGCTCCAACAGATTTTTCGCTCCGGCAAGTTTGTTGTCGGCTTCAGCATCCTGGTCACAATCCTGCTGATCGTGCTGATTTATCCCTTGCTCGTGCGTCATCCACCGTTGCAAATCATCGCTCAAGGCACTTTTTTCCCGCCAGGCATCTATGTGAATGTCTACGATGCCATCAACGCTCCGACATTATATACACTCAATCTGGAAGACGCCGCCGCCAATCGCATTGGCAACAGGCTGCGACAGGAGGATCGCGTCGCCATGAAAGAGTGGCTGGTGGCGTTCGGCATTCCTGAAGAAGAGATTGACATCACCGACACCGAGAAGCTGTTGGCGCTGTGGAATGCGAACTACGACCCCGAGCTGCGGCTGCCGGGGATGACCTTCGCCAGGCAGCGGTATTTCCAGCGTGTCGATGCCGCCCTCGACGGGCTGCTCTCGACGGAGCCGGTCATCATCGCTGCACCCAATTCAGAAACGGGTGCACTGGAGCAAAAAGCCATCATCAGACAG
>JANWYX010000304.1 GCA_025055055.1 Caldilinea sp.
GTCCGCCGGCTCGACCCCCGGCCCGGCCGGCGGACGTTCGGGCAGCACGATGTGCACCTGGTCCGGCTGAATCTGCGCCAGCGCTTTGGCTAGCGCCCGCAGCGCTTCTTCGTCGTCGTTCATGTGGCGAATCAGCATGACTTCGACCCAAAGTCGTCCCTTGTAGCGCGCTCGGAAGGCGGTCAGTCCCTCGATCAGCCGTTCAAAGGTAGTTTCAGGGTGCGGCCGATGGATGCGCCTGTACAGCTCGGCGGAACCGGCGCTCACGGTCGGCATGACGACGTCGGCGGGCAGCAGGTCCTCCCGGACGTCGGCGCGATAGAGCAGCGCGCCGTTGGTGATCACTGCGACGGGAATGGAGGTGAGCGCCTTGACGTTGCGGATCAGCCAGCCCAGCCCGATATGCAGTGTCGGCTCGCCGGAGCCGACGAAGGAGATGAAGTCGATGTCGTCGGGATGATGCGCCAGCGCCTCTTTGATTTCCTCCAAGATCGACTCGCGCGGGACATATTCTCGACGCTCGTTGGTGAGCGGCGTCGAGCGGCCGAGCTGGCAATAGACGCAGTTCCAGTTGCAGGTTTTGAGCGGAATGGGATCGACGCCCAACGAGCGCCCCAATCGACGCGATGGAACCGGACCGTAAACGTACTGCATAGGCGAATTAGGTTTTCTGTTCGCCGGCGCGTAGGATGAGCAACGGCAGCGAGGCGCGATGGAGCAGCTCGGCGGCGACGCTGCCGTGCAACAGCCGCGCCAATCCGCGATAACCGTGGCTGGCCATGGCGATCAGATCTGCTCTGCTCTCTCGGGCGACGGCAAGGATGGTTTCCACAACACCGCCCTGTCGCACGATCCCGTGCGCAGATAAGCCCTTTTGACGCAAGCGTTCCTCCACGTTGTGAATGTATTGCTGCACTTCCGCCGTGCGATGGGCGATGCCTTCTTTGAGGGCTTCGGTCGCCATTGCCGCAACGTGAGGTGGGGGCGGCTCAATCACCTGCAAAAGCACGATTTTCGCCTGGCATAGTTCCGCCAACGCCTCCACTTGGGGCAGAATCGTCTCAGATTCGCGGGTGCCGTCCAGCGGCGTCAGAATGGTCTTGTACATGGCTACGTCGCCCTATCGCTGCCGATCAGTCCTGTGCGCGAATCAGCAACAGCGGGCGGTCCGCCTTCTGCAGAATGCCGGCGGCCACGCTGCCGTAAAAGACGCGCGACAGACCTGTGCGACCGTGGCTGGCCATAGCGATCAGGTCGGCCTGCTCCCGCTCGGCTACATCAAGAATTGTGCTGACAATCGGCCCGGTTTCCACTACTGCCTTCGCCTCAAGGCCCTGCCCGCGTAATTCACCTTCTTTGGTCGCCAGGTAGCTTTTGACTTCTTGCAACACGCGGTCAGCCGCCTCTTTGTCGACATAGGGGACCATATCATAGGGCGTGACCATGGCCACGATCGGCTCGACCACCTGCAAGAGCACCACCTTGGCGTTGTACTTGGTTGCCAACGAGACGACGTGAGGCAGAATTTTTTCTGCGCGAGGTGAACCGTCCAACGGCACGAGAATTGTCTTGTACATAGAGCCTCCTCAGGGTTTGTTTTGGAAAGGTTCGAGTTGGTTGACATCTGCGGCGCAGTGATTTAGAGGCTACGCCGAGCGGCCCGAAAGATGGTCGTGAATGTGATGCCGCACTGCATACGCCGCAGCCTCGGCGCGCGAGGACAGGTCGAGTTTGGAGAGGATCGAGCTGACATAATTCCTGACCGTCTTTTCGCTTAGATAGATCCTTTCTGCAATTTCGCGATTGGTCAGCCCTTCAGTGATGAGCGCAAGGATGTTCAGCTCCTGCTCCGTCAGGGTGGCGAAGTATTCGTCTTCGGCGCGGCGCGCGCTTTCGCGCACACGCTGAAAGACCTTCTGCGTGATGGCGGGGTCGAGCATCGATTCGCCGCGGCTCACGGTCTCCAGGGCGCGCACCAGGTCGTCGCTGCCGATCTGTTTGAGCACATAGCCGCTGGCGCCGGCGGCGATCGCATCGAAGAGCACGTCGTCATCCGCATGGGAGGTGAGCATGATGACTTTGGTCTCCGGGCGTGCTGCGATGATCTCGCGCGTGGCTTCGATGCCGTTTTTGCCGGGCAGACGAATGTCCATCACGACGACGTCGGGGCGCAGGCGCAGCGTCTGCTCCAGCGCCTCCTGGGCGTCACGCGCCTCGCCGATCACTTCGAAGTGAGGATAGCGAGAGAGCAAGGCCTTCAGCCCGAGGCGGACGATCTCATGATCGTCGACGAGCAAGATTCGAATATGCATAGGCTTGGGTTTGTGCACTCTTTTTGAAAAATCATGCCGGTTGAAAATTCAGAATGGGCGTTGTCTGTAGTCAGCTGTTATTGACAACGGCGCTGGATGACGTTTTTATTATACCATATCGCCGACAAAAGTTTTGGTGCACATGGAAGGGTGAATTTATAGGCCGCAATTAGTTCACACCCATTCTATCTTGCATTTCTGATCTACTCGGAACATGATCAATCAAATCGACACTCGCTCTTTGCGTTGGCTCGGCGTGCTGGTTCCCTTAACTTCGTGGATTTTGTGGGCGATCGTGCGCACGTGGATCTGGCGCCACCCCATTTCGTGGCCGGCTACGTTGATCGAGCTGTTGATCATTGCCGTCGGCGCCACGCTCTTTGCCAATTGGGTAGCCGTGAACCTGGAGCGGCGGGAAGCCGAAATTCGTCGCCGCAGCGAGCATCTGGAAGCGTTGCGCCAGGCCAGTTTGGCGCTGACGACGGAGCTGGAGATCGGCAAGGTGTTGCAGCAGGTGGTCGACCAGAGTCGCAAATTGGTCAACGCACGTTACGGCGCTCTCGCCGTTCTGGGGTCGGATGGGCGCACGGTCGAACAATTTTATACCTCCGGCCTTAGCCCTGAAATCCACGGTCATCTACAAAGCCTGCCGAGCGGCGTCGGCGTGCTCGGTGTGATGAGCAAAGAGGGCCGCCCGATTCGTTTGGCAGAGATTGCAGCGGACCCACGTGCCGTCGGCTTTCCGGAAGGACATCCGGAGATGCGCACGCTGGTTGGTGTCCCCATCATCTCCAAAGGCAAGATTTACGGCAATCTCTATCTGGCCGACAAACGCATCTCGCTGCCCTCCGGCGGCGAGATCGACGGCGAATTCAGCGCTGAAGATCAGGAATTGCTCGCCATGTTTGCAGTGCAGGCTGCCATCGCCGTCGAGAATGCCCAGCTCTATCGCGAAAACCAGCAGATTGCCGTGTTGCGCGAACGGGAGCGCATCGGCATGGATCTGCATGACGGCGTTATCCAATCCATTTACGCCATCGGTCTGTTGCTCGACGACGCCCGTCACCGCATCGACACTTCGCCGGATCAGACGCGCGAAGTGATCGGCGCTGCCATCAACGGCCTGAACGAGGTGATCGCCGACATCCGTAGCTATATTCAGCATCTGCGCCCGCAGCGCTTTCGCGGGCGCGACATCCGTCAAGGGTTGGAGGCGCTGGCGCAGGAGCTGCGCAACGACACAGCGCTCTTCGTTTCTGTGGAAATCGACGAGAGAGCCGCCAGCGTCTGCACCGCTCGCCAAGCCGATGAATTTCTTCACGTGGCCCAAGAGGCGTTGGCAAATGTGCGCAAACACGCCTCCGCCCACCATGTGACGATTGAGTTTGGGTTTTACGAAGGCATGCTGCAGTTATGCATCGAAGATGATGGCGTGGGCTTGAACCCTGAAGCAGCGCGTCGCGCTCAGGGCAACGGCCTGCGCAACATGCGGGCACGAGCCCGCGGGCTGCATGGCGAGTTTCGGTTGGAGAGCGCGCCAGGCGCCGGCGCTCGCCTCTCGGTCACTGCGCCGATTGAAAAACGCGAGGGGTGATCGACGCCGGCACACAGGATGCGCCTTCTTATTAGGGGTGTCGGCGACCGGGTTGAGACGTCGGCCTCGCAGCGAACAACATCTGTCATTGCGTCAAGGTGACACCTGCCCCTGGTATTTTGGGTGACGAATTCCATACTCTGACAACAGAACGACGTTTTTTGAGCGCCAGAGCACGTCTGGCGTTAAGATTTTCCGTGGAATGGGCGTAACGGTGAAAGGGGTTCTGTGCCACCGCCAGCCATCCTCACCGAACAACTCACCCGCACGATCGGCGCCAAAACGATAGTGGATCGGGTCAATCTTTCGGTCTCGACGGGCGTCATTTTTGGTGTGCTGGGGCCGATGGGTGCGGGCAAGACCACGTTGATCCGTCTGCTGCTCGGCCTCGTCGAGCCCACTTACGGCGCGGCGTGGGTGCTGGGCTACAACGTGCGCGCCAACGCCGATGCCGTTCGTGCGCACACAGGTGTAGTTTTGCAGTCGCCCGGTCTATATGAGAATCTCACCGCATGGGAGAACCTCGATCTCTTTGGGCGCATTTGGCATCTGCCAACGCCGGAACGCAACGAACGCATTCGAGCGCTGTTGCGCCATCATGGTCTATGGGAGAGACGCAACGAGCGCGTTGCGGATTGGAGCCACGGCATGAAGCACAAGCTCGCCATTTTGCGCGCGCTGATGCACCGACCTAAGCTGCTGGTGCTCGATGAGCCGACCGCAGGGCTTGATGCTGTCGATCGGGAGCTTCTGCGCACGGACCTGGCCGTCCTGGCGCGTCAAGAAGGGGTGACCGCCTTGATCGCAACGCACGATCCGGCGGAAGCTGCGTTGTGCGACGAAATCGTAATCATGCACAAGGGGCGCATTGTCGCCGCCGGATCCCCGGATGCGATCGTCTGCGCGTCGGCAGCCAAGCGGCGAGTGATGGTCACCGGCCACGGCTTCACCGCAGAGCTGGTCGATCTGGTGCAAAGCCGTCAGGATGTGACGCATGCTGCAATCGACGAACAGGGCCGCCTGATTATCGAAGTTTCTGCACAGGCCGTCTGCGCCGCCGTCGTCAATCTGCTGGTGGAGTCGGGCGCAGCAGTGGATTCTGTTACACGCTGCAACGACGACCTGGCGACGGTCTATCGAACGCTTGTGGAGGAGACGCATGAGGACAGACCTGTTTCGAGATAGTTTGGTCATTTTTGTCAAAGAATGGCGAGAATGGAGCGCAGCGCGCACGCTGTGGCCGGCGTCGGTTGCACCGATCATGGCGTGGGGCGCCGTCGCTCCACATCTATTGGGTCAGCTTGAACGCGGCCCACTTATGGTCGGCGTCTTGCTGGCCGGGCTGCCGCTCGTTCTTTCGGCCATCTTAAGCGCCGACTCTCTTGCCGGTGAGCGCGAGCGTCGGACGCTGGAAACTCTGTTGGCTTCGCGCCTCTCGGAGCAGGCGATTCTGCTTGGGAAGATGAGCGCTGCCGTTGTGCTCGGGTGGATGCTTCTGCTGTCGGCAGCGACCCCTGTGATCCTACAACAATGGCTGGGGCCAATTGCCGGCTTTGAACGACTCAACATTGCGACTTTGTTGTGGGGGCTGCTGGCTGTAGGCGCTCCCTGCGTCGTTTTGGCAGTGACGACGGGTGCGCTGATTGCGCTGTACACTTCTAGCGCGCGTGTTGCGCTCTTTTTGACCATCGTGTTCGGTGGAATGTTGGTGCTCATCGCCTTTGGGGCGCTCTTTTGGCAACCGGGCGGCTCCGGTGAACTCCTGGTCGGTTCCTTGACCCTGACCGGCCTTGTCGTTCTGGCGCTCGATATCACCTTGACGATCCTTCTACTGATTTCGGCGCGCCGTGAAAGAATGATCATGACAGGTGGATAAGCAGGAAGGAGAATGGTGAACCATGACGATCGAGACGAATCCCGCGTGCCCGTTTTGTGGAATCCTTGCCGGCGTGGAGCCGGGAGTGATCGTCGCTCGTGATGAGGAAAAACAGTTCGCTCTGATCAAGAGCATTCATCCCGAAAGCGTCGTGCACTGGCTGGCCGTTCCTTTTGAACACACGGAGAGCACGGAACTGTATGAGCGTCAGAATGCCGGGCGTTTTATCGACCTCTTTGAATGGGCCGTGATGCAGGCGAAACGGCTGGCGACGGAGGAGCCGCACCTTGAAAAGGGGTTTACGCTCAAGACGCATTTTGGATCGTTCGAGACCATCCCGCACCCCAAAATCCATATCCTGGCCGTTGAGTAAAAGCTTCCTCCGGCGGCCGGTTCTCTCCGGCCAAAGCGCTGCGCAGCGATAGGTCGATTTGGCGCACTCCGGCCATCGAACGTATCATCGGCCTATGGCTGCGCATGTCCGCGTCTTTGTTATCTTCACCGCCGCCTATTTTCTTTCTTACTTTTATCGCTCCGCCAACGCGGTGATTGCGCCCGATCTGGCACGGGAGCTTGCCCTGGACGCATCGCAACTGGGCTTGATGACCGGCCTTTTTTTTGTAGCATTTGCGGCGGTTCAGTTGCCGTTGGGGGTTGGGTTGGATCGGTTGGGGCCGCGTTGGGTCACCTCGACGTTGATGCTCGTGGGCGCGGTGGGCAGCCTGCTTTTTGCCTCTGCGCATAGCTTTGCTGCGCTTGCGCTGGGGCGGGCGCTGATCGGAGTGGGCATGGCAGGCGTCTTGATGGGCGCGCTGAAAGCGTTCAGCCGGTGGTATTCGCCCCTTCGCTATTCGGTGCTCTCGGGGCTGCTGGTGGGCATTGGTTCCGCGGGTGCGCTGGTCGCAGCCACGCCGCTGGCGTGGTTGAACGAAGTGATGGGATGGCGCGCCGTCTTCGGCATTGGCGCGATGCTGGTGGCCGGCGTGGCTGCTGCGATTGCGCTGGGCACGCGCAACGCGCCTCCCGGCGTCCTGTGGCGCGGACAAACCGTCGACCTGCGAGCGCTGCAGGCGGTGTTCGGCGATCTCCGTTTCTGGCGCATGGCGTTGCTGGTCTTCTGCACCAACGGGACGCTGCTGGCGTTTCAAGGGTTGTGGGCCGGACCCTACCTCAATGATGTCTATGCGGTCGACGCGTTCACCCGCGGCAACGTCTTGCTGGTGCTCAGTGCGGGCGTCACGGCCGGCTTTCTGCTTTCCGGCTGGCTGAGCACGCGCTTGGGGCTGGCGAACGTGGTGGCTTTCGGCGCTGCGCTTTTCATTGCGACGCAGGTCATGTTGGCGTTGCATCCGCCGCCGGCGGTGATGGCGTTGGCGAGCGCACTCTTCGGGCTGAGCGGCGGTTTCACGATCATGTTGTTGGCGCAGCCGCGCTATGTGTTTCCCATCGCCGTCACGGGTCAGGCCACGGCCGCCGTCAACCTTTTCGCCATCGGTGGAGCTGCGTTGGTGCAATGGTGGATGGGTCTGATCGTCGGGCGCTTTCCCGTCGTCGACGCCCGCTATCCGCCCGAGTCCTACGGCGCAGCGTTGATTGCGACGGCAATCAGCACGGCTGTCATGCTGATTTTCTACTGGCCGATGCGTAGGAGCCCAGCGTGACCGTTCCCTCCCTTTCCACATCGTCACCGTCGTTGCGACGGTATATTCACCTTTCGATCGCCGCGGCGATCTTGACCATCTCTCTGAAAGGGCTGGCGTACTATTTGACGGGCTCGGTCGGTCTGTTGTCCGACGCGCTGGAGTCGCTTGTGAACCTGGCGGCGGCGTTGTTGGCGCTTCTGCTTCTTACCATCGCCGAGCGCCCGCCCGATGAAGAGCACGCCTATGGTCACAGCAAGGCGGAGTATTTTTCCAGTGCAGCCGAAGGCGCGCTCATTTTGCTGGCCGCCTACAGCATCACTGCGACCGCAATCCAGCGCATTCTAGAGCCTCAACCGCTGGAAAACATCGGCGTCGGCCTGATCATCTCGGTGATTGCTTCGGCGATCAACTTCGGCGTAGCGCGTGTGCTGATGCAGGCAGGGCGCCGCCACAACTCGATCACGTTGGAGGCGGACGCCCAACATTTGATGACCGACGTGTGGACCTCGGCGGGCGTGGTCATTGGCGTGATCGCAGTGGCGTTGACCGGCTGGCTGATCCTCGACCCGTTGATTGCGCTGGTGGTGGCCGCCAACATTCTCTGGTCGGGCATACAGTTGATGCGCCGTTCTGCGTTAGGCTTGCTCGATTCAGCGATTCCACAGGAGGAACGGCGGCAAGTGGCAGAGATTCTCGATCGTTATGCTCCGCAGGGGGTGCAGTATCATTCGCTGCGCACGCGTCAGGCGGGGCAACGTCGCTTCATTTCTGTGCATGTGCTGGTGCCGGGCAAATGGACGGTGCAGCGAGGCCACAATCTCCTTGAGGAGATCGAGCGCGACGTCCGCAATGCGCTGCCCGGCCCCACGACGATCCTCACGCACCTGGAGCCGGTCGAAGACCCTGTTTCGATGGAAGACATTGAGATCGATCGCTGAGCGGCGGCTGCGCTTCCTTCTGGTCTCCATTCCTCGGGGCTGGGAGGCGCGCTTGGCAAGCCGTTCCCTACGTCTTGTGTGTCAACGGCGTTTCTTCAAGCACTGCGCCGTCGGGGATGCGCAACGGCTCGCCCTCCGGCGCTTCGATGACGACCTTGCCTACAACCTTCACGTTGGCGCCGAAGGTCACATCCCCGCGCACGGTCAGGCTGGTGCACCGGCGCAGCGACGGCGCACCGGCCGGAAAGCGCGCCTTCATGGCCTCGTAGAGCAGATAGTAGCGATCGTCGAGCGTCACCACAGGCGGCGTTCCGTTGCATTCCGGCGCCAGCGCAAGCGTATAATCCTCATGAAGTTCATAGACATCCGACATGAGCACGAGCAGGTCGTTGTTCTTTTTGACCGGTGCGAAGCGGCTGCGCGGGACACAGAGCGCCTGCGCGTCCTCAAAAACGCCGATCGCAGAGCCCATCGCCGTCTCCAGTTGATAGACGCGTGGGGTTGTCGGGTCGGTCGGGTCGATCGGCTTTTCATTGCGAATTAACGGCAATCCCAAGACGCCGTGGCGACGCTCCAACGTCTCTGCCAGCGCACGCAGGTTGATCCAGAGGTTATTGGTGTTGAAGTAGCGATAGAGGTGAATATCCTGAAACTCAGCCTCCTCTTCAGGCGGGCACTGCGCCAACTCGCGCAGGAGCAGACGTCCGTCATTGCTGCGCGCCAGGTGACCGCCCTTGCGGTCGGCGGGCGTGCGCTGCGCTACCTCCATAAGGAATGGAATGCGATTGCCGGCGAAGTGGCCCAGAATGGCGAGATCGAGCACGGCGCCGAGGTTGTCGACGTTGGAGACGAAGGCGTACTCATAGCCCGCATCGAGCAGGGTGGAAAGCATGCCGCTGTCCATCAGGGCGGGGTAAATGTCGCCGTGGCCGGGGGGGCACCACTCTTTTTCTGGATCGGCAGGCCATTCTGCAGGCAGCAGCGTTTCCTTCCAGATCTTTGGCTCCATATGTTGCATGAAATCAAGCGGAACGCCCTGTATTTTGAGTTCAGGATAGGCCTCCAACGCTCGCAGGGTTGCGTCGCGCGTATGATAGCTGTTCATCAGCACGAGCGGGATCGAGACGTCGAAGCGCTTACGCAACGCCAGCACCTGACGCACGATGATGTCGAGAAAGGTGAGTTGGCCCTTGACCGGCAGCAGGGATTTGGGGCCATTGATGCCCATGCTGGTGCCAAGCCCGCCGTTGAGCTTTAGCACAAGGGTGCGCTGCAGCGCCTCTTTGCCTGCGCGCTGTAGCGATGCGTCGAGTTCATGGTAAGAGGGCAACGCTTCCACAGGTTGCGCTTCCTGACGAGAGATATAGCCGGTGGCGCCTTGCACGAGCTGCTCATAGTAGAAACGGAAATGGTCGATAAAGGTCTGAGAGAGGCCGGCGTTGCGCATTTTGCGCTCGAAGGCGGCGAAAGCAGACGCCGTTGTCTGAGATGTCGTCATGGTTGTCTCTGTTCCGATGATTGTCTTGAATGATTGTCTTGAATGAAGTGATGGTCTGGTAGTAATTTGATTGTCTTAAAGGAATGATTGTTGTGAAACAACAGCTCTTGCTATGTGGACGCAGGCTTGCATACTCAGCCTTGTTGTGTACGTAAATTATTTCACCATCCCACCGCACAGCCGTCCTTGCGCGGGTCGCTGCCGGCGGTGAGGACGCCGGTCTCCGGGTTGCGCAGAATAATCTGCCCGCCGCCGAAAAGCGAACGTGCAAAGCCGGTCACCGGCGCCAGATGATGGCCGCGCTGCGCCAGCTCGGCCAAAACGCCGAACTCCCATCCCTCCTCCACGTGCACCAGGCCGCCCGCCTCCTCTGCTCCCAAGCCGGCCTCAGGTCCGGCCAGCGCCCATCGCGGCATGTCGAGCGCCTGTTGCGGCGTCATATGCAGATCGACCAGATTGATCATCATTTGCAGGTGCCCTTGCGGCTGCATGTAGCCTCCCATCACGCCGAAGCAGGCGTGGAGTGCACCGGCGAACGGCCCTTCGCTATAGAGCGTCATCGCCGGGATGATCGTTTGATATGGACGTTTGTTGGGAGCCAGCGCATTCGGATGCGCCGGATCAAGCTGAAAGAGGTTGGCGCGGTTTTGCAGGCTGACGCCGGTCCCCGGCACCACCAGGCCGCTGCCCGTCCCCATATAGAGGCTGTTGATAAAGCTGCATGCGTTGCCTTCGCCGTCCACCACGCTCAGGTAGACTGTGTCTGAGCCGGCCAACGGTGTTCCGTAAGGGACATGCTGCGCAGCGCGCCGGAGGTTGATGCGCTGACGGCGCTGCGCAGCATATTCCTTGCTCACCAGCCCGTCGAGTGGGATGGGATGCAGGCGCGGGTCGCACACCCACTGTTGCGCATCGGCGAAGGCGAGTCGCATTGCCTCGATGCAGACGTGCAGTCGGTCCGCAGGCGCCATGCGGGCAAGGTCATAGCCTTCAACCAGGTTGAGGGCGAGGATGGCGGCCAGCCCCTGACCGTTGGGCGGACATTCGTAGAGGCGCACGCCGCGATAATCGGCGCAGATCGGCTCGTCCCAGGTGGACGTATGCGCGGCCATGTCGGCCGGCGTGATCCAACCGCCGTAACGCTGGACGTGCTCGCTGAGTTTGCGGGCGAATTCTCCTTCGTAGATGTAGCGCTTGCCCTCGGCGGCGACGCCGCGCAGCGTCGCCGCCA
>JANWYX010000315.1 GCA_025055055.1 Caldilinea sp.
ATCGATCACGCGGCCGGCCACGTCGGGATCGTAGGTCAGGTTGTTGCCGACGGCGATTACATCCACGCCGGCTTTCACGCTCTGCACGACCGCTTCTTCAAAGCCGTAGACATGGGTGATGGCGCCCATCTGCATGTCGTCGGAAACAATCACGCCGTCGAAGCCCATCTCTTCGCGCAGAAGGCCGGTGAGGATGGCGGGGGAGAGCGTCGCCACGTAGTCGGAATCGAGCCGAGCGTTGAAGACATGCGCCGTCATGATCGAGTCCACCAGCCCCTCCGCAATCAGGCGACGATACGGCTCCAGCTCTATAGCTCGCCACGAGTCGGTCACGTCGACGAAGCCCAGGTGCGAGTCGGCGCGGCTGCTGCCGTGGCCGGGGAAATGTTTGAGCGTGGTCGTGACGCCGTGCGCCCGGTGGCCGCGAATAAAGGCGGCCGCCTGAGCGGTCACCACATCGGGATCCGCCGAAAAACTGCGCCCGAGCGCGCCGATGATGGGATTGTCGGGGTTGAGGTTGAGATCAACGACCGGTGCAAAGTTATGGTTGACGCCGACCGATCTGAGCGTGCGCGCTATCTGCTCGGCGACAGTGTAGGTGAACGCCGGATCGTTGCGTTCTCCCAGGGCCTGGGCGGAGAGCGTCGACGGGAAGCCGTGGCGCGCATCGAGGCGGGCGACGAGGCCGCCCTCCTGATCGCAGGCGATGATCAACGGTGTTTCGGCCAGCGCCTGCAGTTCGGCGGTCAGTGCAGCGACCTGCTGTGGGGATTCGACGTTGCGCATGGCACTTTGCAGCGCCACGTCATGACTGAACAAAACTACGCCGCCGAGGCCGCGCTCGCGTACGTCGACCACGATCGAGTCGGTAGGAGCGAGCCTCAGCCCACGGAAGCCGACCAGCACCATCTGCGCCAGCTTGCGTCGCAGCGTTTTCTCGTCCGTGACCGAAGGCGTGACGGTGGACGTTGGAGTTTCAGGCAAGGGGGGTGCAATGGGTTGGATGAGCGTCGACTGTTGGACGGGGTGCGTCTGCCGTCCGCAGCCTGCTGCGAGGCAACAGGCAAATGCAGCGCCCGCCGCCATGACCTTGCGGCGCGTCCAGGATCGCACATAAGCGCAGCCGGCAGGCGCTGCAGGGCGAGGCTCACCCACCGATCGGGTCATCTACGACCGGCAGGTCCCAGTGCGCCAGCAGGATCTCGAAGCGGCGACGCTCCTCGCGTTGGAAGGTCTCCTGGTCGGGATAGAGCTCGCGCTTGATCGCCGCCTCTTCCTCCGGCGGCTCGTGTGCAGCCAGCACATTTTTGAAGACGATGGTGACTCGGTAGTCCCAGCGCCCATCCTCGGTGGTGTGATAGCGCGGCCGCGTGCAAGTGACGGAGAGAAAGCGTCCACGCTCTACCTGCTTCAACAGCACGGGCAGGTGGTTCTTCTTGAAGAGTTCAATAAACTCTTCGGTGTGGCCCCACTTCGCTTTGTAGTAGTATTCGATCGCGTAGGGTTTGTTAAGCAAATCTTGCAGAGATTGGGACATCGTGAGCTTCCTTAATGGGACGAATGGATGATAACTTTCCGGCTTGCCACGTCTCCTTCACAACCGGGAAGCTCCGAAGCTTTCCGGAAAAAGATCGGGAGGACATGTAGACGATGCACAGAATCATCCGGCAATCAATGGCGCTGAAAGGAGTTCACTTTAGAATCCGGAATACCCTCCGCTTCCATCTTCCGGAAAATTTTGTGTTTCCCGGAAGATGGAAGCGCATCATGCGACGTTGATTTAACGTCACCCTCCTCGGCATGCTGCGCAGTTGGCGAAGTCGGGATGGTTGCACAGCTCAGGGTCGACCAGTTCCTCCGGGATAGGGCAGGAGCTACCTCCACCTCCTCCGCCGCCGTTGCCACCTCCACCGCCTCCTCCGCCGGAGGAGCCGCCTCCACCAGAAGGCGCTGCGGCCGGCGGGCAAGGTGGGCCGACGTCGATCGGCGCGCTGGCGTCGGAGACCCACCCGGCGAACTGGCCGTTGATGCGATAGGCGATGCGCGCGACGGCGATGGTGTCGCATTGTACGCGGAAGGGTTCGGCTTGCCAGACGAAGAAGGGGCCTTCGCGGGTCACCTGCCCCGGTTCGGCCACGAAGACGCGGTAGGGCAAAGTCTCCCCTTTGAAGAAGAGCAGCAGGTCAAAGTACCAGTCCAGACCGCGCAGGCGCCCTTGATCGCCGTACCACTGCCAGCGGAAGACGCCGCTGTTAAAGTCGATCAGGTCAGGCGCTTCCACCTGAATCGATTCAGCGGGGGACGCAGGCGAGGTCGGAGTGGGCGGCGGCGCCGGTCGCACAGGCTGCGTCGCAGGGCGAGGCGTCGGCTGCGGCGCTTGGGGCTGCGGCGCAGGTTGCCCATCGAGCTGCACGAAGCCGGCGTTCACCCACGCCAGGCCCACCGGCGCAGCAGGGTAGCGGATCAGATACCAGCCGCCGCTGCGTCCGACCACGGCCACGCGCGCGCCTGTGTCGAGCTTGCCCAGGATGCGCCCGTTGATGCTCGGCGCATCGCGCACGTTGAGCCGAGGGGACGCAATCACCGTGCCGCCGAAGACCAGGAAGCCGGATGGGCTAGGACCGCCCGCCCCCGAGCCTTGTTGAAGGGTGGGAGTGGCGGTCGCAGGTGCGGCGGGTGTAGTCGTCAACAGCAGGGCGGCGATCAGCGCCAGGACAGCAAAACGGACGTAGCGATGGGAGAGCTGTCGAGACATAGATTGTTTCTCCTTCCACCTCTAACGGGTTTCTTCGGATGCACTGCGTTGATTGCCGTCAAAGTTGATGTAACCATACCATCGAATCGGCGCGCTCGCCAAATACAAGGGCAGGAGCGCTCTACGCTGCACGCCTACGCCGTCTATTCCGCTGCGTTCTTCACCCTTCGGAAGCTATCGCCGCCATCGCGGCCTCGCGCAGAGCTTTCACCGAAGCCGTGATATCTCCCACAAATGCGGCGCTGCCCACCGCAAAGAAGTCTGCGCCGGCAACTACGCACTGGGCAATGGTGGTCAGGTTGACACCGCCGTCGACGCCGATGGCAAAACGCAGCCCGCATGCGCAGCGCCGCGCGTGCAGCCAGCGCACCTTGTCGAGCACGCTTGCGTCGAAAGGCTGACCGCCGAAGCCGGGCTCCACGGCCATCACCAGCAGCAGATCGACCTGCGGCAGAACGGGCGCCAGCGCCTCCACGCTGCGGCTGCGGTTGACGGCCACGCCGACCTGACAGCCTAGCCTGCGCACCGTCGCAATCGTCGCCGCCAGGTCGGGCGTCGTATCCTCCTGGACGATGATCATCTCCGCCGTCGCAAAGAGGGAGAGCACGTCGTCCGGGTTGCTGACCTCCAGATGGGCGTGCAACGGCAGCTTTGTCACCCGGCGCAGATCGGTCAGCGTTTTGGGGCTGAAGGCGTAGTTGGCCACGTAGCGCCCGTCCATGACGTCGACGTGCAGCGAGTCCGCGCCGCCTGCCTCGGCGGCACACACGGCTGTGGCCAAATGCGCCGTGTCGGCGGCGAGGAGGGAAGGGCTGATATGAATCATCGTGCGCGCCTCGCTACGTGTCGCGTGGTCTCCCGAATCAAATCCTGAATGCGTCCATAGGTGGCGATGTACTGATCGACGTAAAAGCGATATTCTTCGTGCGCGTCGACGTTCGGCTCGATGCGGTCGCGTGTATGCACCATCTGCCGCGTTGCGTCGGCCACGCCGGGGAAAAGCCCGGCTGCGACGGCGCCGAGGATGGCCGATCCCAGCGTAGGTGCATCGGCGACTTCGGTCAGCGTGATCGGCGTATTGCTGACGTCGGCGTGCATCTGCATCCACAGTCGACTTTTAGTTGGGCCGCCGGCAGCCACCACTTCCTTCACCTCGAAGCCGTTGGCGCGTAAGGTGCGCAGGATGTGCTCCGTGCCGTAGCAGATGCCTTCCAAGATGGCGCGAAAGACGTGGCCGGTGGTGTGTCGCAGCGAGAAGCCGCGCATGATCCCGCGCGCCTCTGGGTCGACGTAGGGTGTGCGATTACCCTGCCAGTAGTCGAGCACGATCAGACCATCGGACCCGATGGGGACTTGCGCCGCCAGCTCATTCAGCACGATGTAGACGTCCACTCCGCGCCGGGCGGCGAGCGTCGCCTCCTTGCCGCAGAAGTTGTCGCGGAACCACTTCACCACCGAACCGGTCGAAACCTGGCCGCCCTCCACCGTGTACTGGCCGGGCATGACGGCGTCGGTGTAAGCGCCGAAGACGCCTTTGGCGTGAAATTGCGTGGCGCTCTGTCCGAGGATCAGGTGAGACGAGCCGGTGATGAAAGCCGCTTTGCCCGGCGCCACCACGTCCAGGCCAAGCATCGCCACATAGGCGTCGGCGCCGCCTTCGGCCACCGGGATGCCGGGCTTGAGCCCCAGCTTGGCGGCGACGTCGGCGCGCAGCGCGCCGGCCACCTGACCCATGTCGAGAATGCGCGGGGGAAAGCGCTCGATCACATCGTCCAGTCCGATCTTCTCGTAAAAGCCGACCGGCCAACCGCCGGCGTTGCGGTCGTAGTACCAGCGGATGCTCGTGTTGTTGATGCTGCCTACCCACTCGCCGGTGAGCCGATGCGTCAACCAGTCGATAAATTCGCCTACGTAGCGCGCCTTGGCCCACGTCTCCGGTTCGTTCTCCTTGACCCAGAGCGCCTTGCAGGGCATCCATTCGGCGGAGACATTGCCGAAGCCGTTGTACTTGCGCGCAGGGTCGTCGATTTGCGCAATGCGGTTGGCCTGATCCGCTGCACGCACGTCCATCCAGATGATGGCGGGCCGCAACGGCGTGAAGGTTTCGTCCATCATCACGACGGTGCAGCTGGTGCAGTCCGCTCCCAGGCCAACGATGGCGTCGCCGGACACATTGCTCTGGGCCAGCGCGCGTCGCGTGGCGGTGACAAAAGCCTGCCACCATTCCTCCGGCTTCTGCTCCGCCCAGCCGGGATGGGGATGATAGAGCGGGTATGGCTCCGAAGCAAAGGTGAGTGGGCGGCCGTTCAGGTCAAAGATGCCGACGCGCACGCTCTCCGTGCCGAAATCGACGCCGAGCACATAGGGACCATAAGTCATAACGCCTCCAGAGTTTTTGTGTGAAAGTTTGTGCATGCACATGGAAAAGTTGCAGGTAAGTATACCATGGTTGGCTTACTGCGCGCCATGATTGATTAAGAGTAGGTTCGGCCTCTGGCCGGACTGCGGGTTGGATCGGAATGCGGCGCTGGATGGATCGAGATGTCACGCCTCCGGCGTGACACGGGAACATTGCATGTCGGTTTATCCACCGTAGAGGGTGCGTGGTTGAACCTGGCAATTGATGGAGCGGATTGAGCAAATAGGCGGCAAGAATGGGAGGTACGCCTCCCCCTCTCCCGACATTAGGAGAGGGGGCCGGGGGTGAGGGCCTGCTCTCCCACCGGCTTCCGGATTTATCGAGGACATGCGGCTTGGAGCCGTACCTACGGTGAGCCCGATACATTTCTCGTGGTCGCTGCTCGTGGCTGCGCTTGCTCGGATTCTCTGAGACCTTACGGTCGACAACGCCTCCCCCTCTCCCGGCATTGGGAGAGGAGGCCGGGGGGTGAGGGCCTCCGGCTGCGAGGCGCAGCTACGATGAAGCCGGTACCTTTGTGTAGGTGCAGCTACACTTCTAGGCCAATAAAAAGAGGACCGGTGAAACACCGGTCCTCTTTTTCAGAGCGCTGTTTAGTGCGCTCAGCGGTTCGATATAGCGAGACGCTAGATCTTCTGCACGTTGGCGGCGGCGGGGCCTTTGGGGCCGTTCTCGATCGAGAACTCGACTTTATCGCCTTCGGCCAGGGTGCGGAACCCCTTGGAGATGATCGCCGTCTGATGTACGAAGACATCTTTGCGGCCGGAATCCGGCGTGATAAAGCCGTAGCCTTTTTGGTCGCTGAACCACTTGACGGTGCCTTTTTCGCGAGTTGCCATTTGGAGACTTCCTTTCTTCCAAAAACAAAAATGATGTTGATAGTGCTACGAAATGTGGTCGTTTCCAACGGCAAAACAATAAGCCGCTCAAACGTAAGATCTGAGCGGCTGACTTTCACTCGCTGACTGACTTACATTCTAGCGTAATGAAGCATATCCTGCTTTAGCGAAGCTGTCAAATTTGGAATAGTGCGCAATGCATTTATTGCACGCACTGTTCAGTTATTTCACGCACCGTTCAGCATCGTCCACAAACCGGCGAACAGTTCGTTGACGCTGGCGTAATACGTCGGTGCACCGCCATTGCAATCGATCGTCGTCGCACGCCAGGGCGCATTTTCATTCTCTCGCCAAAAACGGACCATTACGGTGCGGTAGTTGCGTCGGTAAGCGCGTTCTGCATAGGCGGCGCTGAGATAAGCAGGAGGTTGAGGGCTTTCTATTGCGTTATTCATGGTCGTCCCTTTCCGTCGAAATGATGATCTGGCCGCAATGCGCAAAGTAGTATAATCGATGAAACGAATGTTTGAAGCGAATGTCTGCCAGCAATCATGCACGATGTTCGTTAGCAACGCGTTAGCGCATCCGTCGTCTGTCGTCTCTTGAGGAGACAATGGGCATTTTTATTGGGTTGTCTGTATCTGCATTCGCCGTTGTGAACGTTGGAGTTCGACAAGACGGTATCATTATGGAGGATGAAGTTTCTGAGTCTCCACAGACAAATTGGTGAAATTTGGCTGACCGATTTACCGTATGATGGATCGATGGCAACACTTGCTCTTCATTTTTTTGGCGGATTCGAGGCGCGGCTCGCCGATCGACCGTTGCAGGGGTTTCGTTCCGTAAAAAACGAGGCGCTGCTCGCCTACCTGGCGCTGGCGGCAAACCGTCCTCACTCTCGCGCAGCGCTGGCCGGGCTATTGTGGCCGGAGGCGCCGGAGGAGACGGCGCGACGCAATCTGCGCCAGGCGCTCTTTCAGCTTCGCCGCGTGTTGGGACCTGCCGCCTCGGCGTTCATTGCCGACCAGAATGCGGTACGTTTTGAAGACGCCGGCGTCTGGACGGACGCGGCCGCGTTTAACCATCTGCTGCACATCTGCGTCCATCATGAACACGCCAGACTGGACCTCTGCGCCGCCTGTATGATGCGCTGCGCCGAAGCAGTTGCACTTTATCGGGGCGAATTTTTGCAGGGTCTTTTCATCGATGACAGCCCTGCGCTTGAAGAATGGCTTCTCATGCAGCGTGAATGGTTTCACGCTCGCTGTATGGAAATGCTCGATGCGCTCGCCGCCTGGCATGAGGCTGCCGGTGCGTTTCAGGTCGCCCACCGCTACGCCCAACGGCAGATTGAACTCGACCCGCTGCGCGAGGAGGCATACCGCCGTGCCATGCGCGCGCTGGCGTTGGCGGGACAGCGCAGCGCCGCTTTGGCGATCTACGAAGGCTGTTGGCGATTGTTGGAGAGGGAGTTGGGCGTTCCTCCTTCTCCGGAGACAGAGGCACTGGCTGTACAGATTCGTAACGGGACGCTGACTGCGCCTGCAATCGTCCCTGCATCTCACCGCGTTGCCGCCCCGCTTCACAATCTGCCCCCGTTCTCGACGAACCTGATCGGCCGCGAAGAGGAACTGATGCAGCTTCGACAATGGCTGCTCGATTCGGCGCGACGACTCATTACGCTAACCGGCCCGGGCGGCGTCGGCAAAACGCAACTTTCCCTGGCTGCAGCTACAGAGATGCGCGGCGCATTCGCCGACGGCGTATGGTTTGTTTCGCTGGCAGGCGTGGACGATATGGATGCACTGGTGACCACTGTTGGACGAGAGATGGGGCTGACCATCCAACCCACGCCGGAGCCGTGGCGACAGCTGATCGACTTCCTTGCCCCGCGCGAGGCCTTGCTTATCCTGGATAACTTTGAACACTTGCTGTCGGCGGCGTCTCTGTTGAGCGACTTGCTTGCCAAAGCCACGCGGCTCAAGGTGCTGGTCACCTCACGCGCGCGGCTGAATTTGCAGGCAGAGCATGTGTTACCGCTCTCTGGGCTGGCGTGGCCGGAAGAAGAACCCACTCCGCCGCCGGAAGCGCTGCAACACTGGAGCGCTCCGCAGCTGTTTCTCGAATGCGCGCGGCGCATCGACCCCCATTTTGTGGTGGACGCTGCCAACGCATCCGCCATCGTCGCCATCTGTCGTCTGGTCAATGGGATGCCGCTTGCGATTGAGATAGCGGCAGGGTGGGTGGAAATGTACACCTGCGCGGAGATTGCTCAGGCGATCGGCGCCAACCTGGACTTTCTCATCACCAACCGGAGCGACGCCCCCCCTCGTCAGCGCAGCGTGCGCGCCGTCTTCGACTATTCGTGGCGCCTTCTTCAACCTGCGGAGCAACGCATGCTCGTCCAATTGTCCGTTTTCCGAGGAGAGTTCGGCCGCGAGGCTGCATTGGCGATCACAGGCGCAACTTTGACGACGCTGACGGCTTTGGTGCGCCAGTCGTTGCTCCAGGTTGTGAAGTCAGGTCGTTTTGTGATGCACGAGCTGCTGCGCCAATTTGCCAACGACCAGGCGACCCGGCTTACCGGTGAAGGCCTGCTTACGGCGATTGAAGAGGCGCACAGCCGTCATGCCTATTTCTATCTCCAGCAACTTGCCGCACACGCACAGGCGTTGGTTGGAGCGACGCCGCAGTTCAGCGCAGCCACCATCGCAGCCGACCTGGACAATATACGCGCTGCATGGCGTTGGGCGGTCGAACACGGCGAAGAAGCGCTGCTGGCGCGCGCCTTGGACGGGTTGGCGCGTTTCTACGAGATGCGGGGGTTGCATCAGGAAGCGGCGCAGCGGTTCAGAGAGGCAATCGATGCGGTTCAAAGCGAGCGACTGCGCGCTGCATTGCAGATCGAACAGGCGCGTGCGTGCATCACGCTGGCGCGCTACGACGACGCCATTGCGGCCAGCCGCGCTGCGCTAGAGCGAGCGCAGCGCCTAGGCGATCCGGGTCTGGCCGCCGCTGCGCTGCTGCAATTAGGGATCGCCGCCAATGTCATGGGCGACGCCCACGAGGCAGAGCAATATCTTGAAAATGCGTTGCCCCTCGCTCACGCGGCGAAAGATGAGCCGTTGATCGCCGAAATTCTGGCTGCCCAGGCGCCGGTGCGCGCCTATTTAGGCCAGGACGGCAGCCCTCTGCTACATGAAGCGCTGGCTATCTATCGTAAGTTGGGCAATCGTCGCCGCGAGGGGTTGACGCTCAACGACCTCGCCATGGTCGCCACGCGCACGCATGACTGGGACGCCTGCATTCGCTACGCCTCCGCAGCGCTGGAGGTGGCCCACATCCTGGGGGAGCCGCGGTTTGAATCGATGACGTTGAACATCCTCGCCGCCGCATATGCCGAACACGGGAACTACACCGAGTCGAATCGGGCGTTGTTGCGCTCTGTACACCTTGCGCGAGCGATCGGCTATCAGATCGGCGAGGTCAATGCACTCAATAGCCTGGGCCTCAACCATCTGGAGCAGCATGAGCGCCGTCAGGCGAGAGAGTACTTTGAGCAGGCGCTGGCAATTGCGCAACGCACGAACTATCGCCGTGGCGTCGGTGTGTTGTTAGCCAATTTGGGCAACCTGGCCTGCGACGAAGAAGAGTACGCCCATTCGGAGACGCTTCAGTGTGAGGCGCTTGAAATCGCCCGCGCGGCGGAGGATCGCTACTTCATTGCGTTGCGCCTCAGCAGTCTAGGCGATGTCCGGCGTTGGCAAGGCGATTACGCCGGCGCATTACGATGTTTTTTAGAGGCCGCCGACCTGGCCGCTGCGCTTGGCGCTTCCAGCATTGAAGCGAAGGCGCGTGCAGATGTCGGGCTGCTTTATGCGCTGTTCGGCGACGACGCCCGCTGCGAACAAGCGCTGAACCGCTCTCTGTGGCTGGCGCGCCGCGCGCAATCGTTGGGAAGCGAATACCGAGCGGAGGCGGCGTTGGCCTGGAGCGCCTTTTTGAAGGAAGAGAAAGAGGGCGCCGTAACAACGTTGCACAGCGTCGCAGAGCGGGCGCGCAGCGCAGAGCAGAAAGCGACGGAGGCGCAGGCGTTGACTGCGCTGGGCGCAGCGCTGATCGAGCTGGGGAAACCTGAGGAAGCCAAAGCGGCGCTAGAACGCAGCCTTGCGCTGCGACGCGCATTGCCGGGCAGACTCATGACGCTGGCGCCGTTGGCGCACCTGATCGATCTCGAATATCGCAACGCCAGACTGCGAGAGGCAATGTGCCTTTTGGAAGAGATGTTGCTGATCTTGGGAGATCGTTTCGTCGGCGGCGTGGATGATCCGCTCGTGGTGTACGCCATCGGAGGGAAGGTGTTACGAGCTGTCGGTGACACCCGCGGGGAATTACTTCTTCGCCGCGGGCGTCAACATTTGCTCGAACAGGCGAGCGTTTTTCCCTGGGCAACGCTCCGGGAGCACGTGCAAGCGTTGTTGGGCGATTCGTCGCCTCTCAACTTTTGCTGACGCACGGTCAGCTTTTCCAGCGGATGCCTCAGCCACCGCCGGTGGAGCAGTTGTCGCCTGTGGCGAGGGCACCCCCGACATCGCCGCCTTTGACGCCAAAGGTGGAGAATTTCTTATCCACCCTGACGCTTTGACAATGGGGGCAGACAATCTCTTCTTTCACAGAGGCGCTGCGCACCCAATGCTCGAATAGGGCGCCGCAGTTGGAGCAGACATACTCATACAACGGCATATTCTTTTCCTCCTCTTTTCTTTAAATTACACCCATCTTCCAGGCGTTGTCGATCAGCAGAAAGATGGCGAGTGCGATCACAAAGAGTGCAAAGCCTTTGCGCAGATGGTCGGGATGCAGAATATGCGCCAGACGGGCGCCGACCAGCGCTCCTGTCAACCCCGCAGTGACGAAAATCGTCACCACCTGCAGGTCAATCGCCGCACCGTGCAGATGCCCTAAAAAGCCGGCAAGGCTGTTCATGGCGATCACCACCAGCGACGTCCCCACCGCCTGACGCATCGGCAGGCCGACCAGCATCACCAGCGCCGGAACGATCAGAAAACCGCCGCCCACGCCCAGGAAGCCGGTCAGCAGGCCGACCGCCGCGCCGCCGGCGACGGTGGCGAGCCAGCCGCGGCGGCCGTTTTCCCCCTCCGCCGGCTGCGGCTTGAGGATCATGAATAGTCCGACCACCAACATCAAGAGCGCAAAGAGCGCCATCAGCACCGCCGGCGGAAGCAGTTTCGACCAGCCGGCGGCAAGATAGGCCGTCGCCATGCCGACGCCGCCGAAGAGCAGCGCCACCCGCCAATTGAGCGTCCCCTGGGAGCGATGCATGAAGGCGCCCATCATGCTGTTGGCCCCTACAATCACGAGCGAGGCGGTCACCGCCGCCTGCGGCGACTGCCCGACGACGTAGACAAGCGCAGGCACGGTCAGAATCGAGCCGCCACCGCCCAACAATCCCAGCGATAAGCCAATGGCAAAGCCTAAAAGGACATCGATTACAATTTGCTCGACCACGAAAAGATCACTCCGATTTCCATCAGTTGATTGCCGATAATTTTGTTCCCGGTTCTGGCCGGATTGCCGCTATACTTTCACGCCTTCGGTCTCCGCCCCACTTTCGGTGGGCAAGAATTTCGACCAGCATTCCATGCCCTCGTTGAGTGAAATCACATTCTCAAAGCCGGCGGCCTCGAGCAAGCTGGCGGCGATCTGCGAGCGATAGCCGGTGGCGCAATGCGTCACGATCGTGCGGTCTCGGGGCAACGTCTCCAGTTTGTCGGGAAGGTAACCGAGCGGAATATGGCGCGCGCCCACGATGTGTCTTGCGGCGTATTCGGCCTTGTTGCGCACATCTAGAATGAGAATGTGGTTGTGCGGCAGCCGTTTTGCCAGCTCGCGCGCGGTGATGACCGGCAGCGCCTGCGTGCGGTGGGCGAGCACATCGGGGGTGAAGTAGCCGGGCACATAATCGACGCCGATCGAGCGCAGGTCGGTCAAAATTTGCCGCTCAGAATCCACTGAGGGCAATAGAATGTAGACCGGTCGCTCATAATCCACCAGCCAGCCCATGTAGGTCACGAAGCTGTTGTTGTCCGCCGGCACATTGATCGTTCCCGGCACATGCGCTGCAGCAAATTGCCCGCGGTTGCGCAGGTCGAAAACCTGACCACCGTCCTCAATGATGGCGTCCAGCGTGGCGCGGTCATAGTTAACGGGTGTCGGCAGCGAAGTGGTGAGGGGCGGTCCCAGCTTGTTGATCTTCTTCATCTGCGCAAAGTACTTGGGCGGCTCCGGTTGCCCTTCAAGCAGCCAGGCGACGAAGGCATTTTCGTCTTCAAACCGGAAGGCAGGGTTGAAGAGTTTCTCGTAGCCCAGTGTCGTCGAGGGGATGGCGCCCAGCGCCTTGCCGCACGCACTGCCGGCGCCGTGCCCAGGCCAGATCTGCAGATAATCCGGCATGGCTTTGAAGCGCTGCACCGTGTGAAACTGCTGGCGCGCGCCGACTTCCTTGGTGCCCTTGTAGCCCGCTGCTTCTTCCAGAAGGTCAGGCCGACCGACGTCGCCCACAAAGAGAAAATCGCCGGTGAAGACGCCCATGGGTTTGTCGGCGCCGGCCGTGTCTGTGATCATAAACGAGATATGCTCCGGCGTGTGGCCGGGCGTGTGCAACACATCCACCTTGATGTTGCCCACCATCCAACTGTCGCCTTCGCGCACCAAGATCACGTTTGGCTCATCCGCATAGGCGTATTTCCAGTTGGCGTCCCCCATGTCGCTCAGATAGATCGTAGCGCCGGTGACCGCAGCCAACTCGCGGCTGCCGCTCACAAAATCCGCATGAATGTGGGTCTCGGTCACATGGGTGATGCGCAGCCCTTCCTTCTCGGCAGCGCGCAAATAGGGCAAAATATTGCGCGCCGGATCAACCACCATTGCCTCGCCCGTGGCGACGCACCCCACCAGATAGCTGGCCTGCGCCAGCTTTTCGTCGTAGAAATATCGAAGCAGCATCGGTTTTCCTCCTTGAAACGAGCTTCATCGCTTATCTTGTCACCGGCAAGCCCTGCCGAACCCAGTCGATAATGCCGCCCAGGTCGTACACCTCCGTGTATCCTGCCTGCATGAGTAGATTGGCAGCAAAGGCGCTGCGGTTGCCGCTGCGGCAATAGACGATCACCGGCTTATCTTTCGGGATGCGGTTCATCTTTTGCTGGAGCTCTTGCAGGCTGATGTTGATGGCGCCCGGAATGTAACCGGCGGCGAACTCCTCCGATGTCCGCACATCCACCAGGGTGTGCGGCGTCTGGGCGTCCATATAGCGAGCTTTATATTCCGATGGCTGTACGAGCTGATGCCCTGGAGCGCCCATCCCGCTGAACAATCTCGTGAAGAAACTCATCTTGTTCTCCTCGTTGTCATCATTAATTTTGTTTCTCCTACTGTACACCGCTTCTATTTGCAGAATGCTGGCGATTTGCTTATCATTGATATAAGTTTAGACTTATGATTAGTTTGTATAAACTCGAAATCTTCGCCGTCGTGGTGCAGACAGGGAGCTTCAGCGCTGCGGCGGAGCGGTTGCTGATGACGCAGCCGGCGGTCAGCCAACATATCCAGGATTTGGAAGCCGCACTTGGCGCCAAACTATTTAATCGCGGGCGACGCGGGGTCACCCTGACGGAGGCCGGGGAGACGTTGCACCGCTACACCCAGGAAATTCTACGGTTGGTAGCCGAGGCGGAAAGTGCAGTCACGGATGTTCGTCATCTGGCAAGCGGGCAGGTGCGCGTGGCCGCCACGCCGGGAGTCGGCGTCTACCTTTTGCCGGACTGGGTGCAGGCGTTTCGCCAGACGCACCCCCATTTGACCGTGACAGTGCAGACCAGCATTACGCCGCAAATCGTGGCGGGGCTGCGCCGGGGCGAGATGGACCTCGGCTTTGTCGAAGGAGAGCTGGAGAATCTTGAGCAGGATGACGTCGCTGCGCTTGAGCTTGAGGTCAATGAGCAATTCGTCATCGTGGGGCCGAAACACCCCTGGTGGGAGCGCAGCTCCGTGCGGCTTGCAGAGTTGGATGGCAGGGGAATGGTGATGCGTCAGCGCAACAGCCAGACGCGCATCTGGCTGGACGGCGAGCTGCAGCGCGCCGGCGTGCAGGTGCAGGTGGTGGCCGAATTTGACAACGTAGAGTCGATCAAACGCGCAATCGCCAAAGGGAAAGACATTGCCATCTTGCCCGAATACGCTGTGCGCGGTGAACTGGAAATGGGGCTGTTGCGAGCGTTACCTGTGGAAGGCAAGCCGTTGCAACGAACGCTGAAGCTGGTGTGGAATCGCAGCCGGCCCTTTTCCGCCGTCACCCGCGCCTTTTTGCGTTTTCTGGCGCGAGAGATGCCCGCCCTGAGTGCGCTGCTGGATGAGCGACGGAGCTCTCGCCTCGGCAAATCCACTGCAGGATCAGATCTTGCTCGTCGCTAGCCGACGGAGACGCGCCTGCAGGATACGGCTTACGGCTCCGGCGTCGCTTCGAGTGTCGCCATCAGATCGTCGAGGACGTTGACGGGCACCATCGCATCGGCGATCAGGGTGGCCACGACGCCGGGATTCACTGCTTTGTCGACAACCGTTAGATCGTCGGCGCCGAAGAGCGTCAGTTGACCGGCGGGCGTCCATCCAAAGACGGCGTCATCGTCGTATACGGAAAGCCAGCGCCCATCCGCCGAAACGCCGGTCACATTGAGGACGCCGGTGGGAGGAACTTGCTTTAGGATGCGACCGCCGGGTTGGTCGTAGATGGCGGCGCCGGCCGTTGCAATTCCGATGGCCGAGGGCGGTTGTTCGATGGCGAGCAGCGCCGTCCAGCCCGCCGGCCCCCGTTGAACGGCGCTCAGGGCGTCCGGCACAGGCGTCGGCGTCGGCGTAATGAAAATGGGCGTCCCTTGCGGCGTGTTCAAGGTGAAAATATCGGCGCGCGCCGTATAGACCGGTGTAGGTTGAACCGGGCGCACGACATCGGCCGGAATGGGCGTTGGCGTCGTAAGCGCTGCTTGGCTACACCCTACGAGCGTGAGGACGAGCGTCAGGGAAATCCACAATCCAGGTCGGTGGAGGTGTCGATGCATAAGAGGGGACAACTTCTGTTTATTCATAGCGCAGCGCATCGATCGGATTGAGGCGGCTGGCCCGAAACGCCGGAAAGATGCCGAAAAAGAGCCCGACCGCCGTCGCCACGACCAGTGAGGTGATCACGGCGTCGGCGCCCACGACGGCCTGAAATTCGCCAAAGAATGTGCTGACGATCTGCGCCAGGCTCCAGCCCAAGGCGACGCCGATCATGCCGCCGATGGCGGCCAGCGTCATCGCCTCAATGAGAAACTGGATGAGCACGTCGCTGCGCTTGGCGCCGACCGCCTTGCGCAGACCGATTTCGCGCGTGCGTTCGGTGACGCTCACCAGCATGATGTTCATGATGCCGATGCCGCCGACCAGTAAGCTGATGGCAGCGATGGCGCCCAAGAAGATTGTCAGCGCGCCCAGGATGTCGCCGAACACGGAAATCAGGTCGTTTTGGCTGATGATGGTGAAGTCGTCCTGATCGAGATATTTGATGCCGCGGCGCTCGCGCAGAAGGTCGGTGATTGCCTCCTGTGCAGCGGGAATGTTGGCGCTGTCGTCGATGGAGGCATAAATCACCGTGACCCGATATTCGCCGTTGGGTGTCTTCTGCTTGAAGAGGCGATCCTGGCCTGTGGTCAGCGGCAAAAAGACCGAACGGTCGAGGTTGCCGCCGGGCCCGCCGCCCTTGCTCTCCATGACCCCGATCACGCGGAAGTTCATGCCGTTGATCTGCACGGTCTGGTCGATCGGATATTCGTTGTTAGGAAAGAGCTGTTGGTAGGTTTCCGAACCGAGCACGACCACGCGCTGGCGTTCGTCGCTGTCGAGCGTCGAGAAGTAAGAGCCGATCGTCGTGTTCCAGTTGCGCACGAGCGGATATTCGGGTGTGGTGGCATTGGCTTGCACGGTGACCGTCTTGCCGGCGCGCGAGACCTGCACGCGCGTCTGAAAGTCCGCCGCTACCGCCGCAACGTGCGGCACGCGGCTGGGGTCGGCGATGGCGAGCATATCGCCCAGAGTCAGCGACCGCACCGGATTGGCGCGCAGCGAGGGTGGCCCTTCGGTGATCTGTCCTGGCGCAATAAAGAGCAGATTGCTGCCCAAACCGGCGAACTGATCCGTGACATACTTCTCCACCCCGCGACCGATCGACATCAGCGCGATCACGGCGCCGACGCCGATGATAATGCCGAGCATGGTGAGCACGCTGCGCAATTTGTTGGCCGCCAGGGCGCGCATGGCGATGCGCAATGCCTCCAACACTTTCATCGTTCGTGTTCCTTCACCATCGTCGTCTCGTGTCCGTTCGTCGAAACTGCATGTGCCTTGACGGCATGGATGCCTGCCGTCGCCTGCCGAGTTTCATCCGACTCGATCAGCCCGTCCCGAATGCGCACAACTCGGTTGCAATATTCAGCGGTCTCCGGGTTGTGGGTGACGAAGACGATCGTGATGCCGCGTTCCTGGTTGAGGCGCTGAAAGAGCTCCATGATCTCGATGCTGGTCTTTGTGTCCAGGTTGCCGGTGGGCTCGTCGGCGAGGATCATGGAAGGCTCGTTGACCAGGGCGCGCGCAATCGCTACGCGCTGTTGCTGGCCGCCGGAAAGTTCGTTGGGTTTGTGGTCGAGACGATCGCCGAGGCCCACCAACCGCAGAGCATCCTCGGCGCGCTTGCGGCGCTGCCGGCCGCCCATCCCTGCATAGATGAGGGGAAGCTCTACGTTGGCGACGGCTGTCGTGCGCGGCAGCAGGTTAAAATTTTGAAAAACAAAGCCGATCTTGTGATTGCGAATGGCGGCCAACTGATCGTCCTTGAGACGGCTGACATCCTTGCCGTCGAGCTCATAAGTGCCAGAAGTCGGCACATCGAGGCAGCCGATGATGTTCATCAGCGTCGATTTGCCGCTGCCGCTCGGCCCCATGATGGCGATCATTTCGCCGGGATAGACCTCGAGATCGACGCCGCGCAAGGCGTGCACCTCGACGTCGCCCATCTGATAGACTTTGGTGATGTTGCGCAAGGCAATGACCGGAATCCGACCGTTCGTTCGCCCATTTTTTTGCATCATGGCGTTTGTCCCGCCTCCTCTTTCTACAAGGTCTGCCGTTAGTTGCCGCCGAAGAGCGCGCCGCGCAGCCGTTCTTCGCTGGTTTGCGTCACGAGTGCGATCTGATCGCCCTCCTGCAGACCGGCCAGAATCTGGCTCTCACGCTCGTTGCGCAAGCCCAGCTCGACCTGCTGACGCACCGGCTCACCGTTCACCATCTTGAACACATAGGCGACGCCGGTGTTGCGATCGATGGTGATGAAACGGTTGGGCGCCAACACGACGTTGTCCACGTTCGCTGTGGTGATGATGGCGGTGGCGCTCATGCCGACGCGCAGCGGCTCGTCCGTCGGGTCGGGCACGACGGTCACCTCGTAGGCGACGACGCCGCCAACGTTCGAGGCCGTCGGCGAAATTTCGGTGACTTTGCCGGTGATTTCGGCGCCGGGCAGGGCATCAACGCTTAGTCGCACCGGCTGACCAACGGCCACCTGACGCACGTCGATTTCATCAACCAGCACTTTCATCTTAAATTGACTCAGATCGGTCAACACGATCGCCGGCCTAGCGTTGTTGGCGATCTCGCCTGCCTTGATGTTCACCTGGCTGACGACGCCGTCAATAGGCGCAACCAGGCGGGCATTGGCGAGGGCGTTCTCCGCCTGCAGCACGTTGAGCTGCGCTTGCTTGAGCTGGGCGCGCGCGATCGTCAGGTCTTCTTCCTTGGGTCCTTCGAGCAGCTTGTTCAGGTTGTTGCGGGCGTTGACCACCTGCGCCTGCGCCTGTCGAATCGCAGATTGCGCCTGGGCAATTTGGTTCAACGCCTGCGCGCGCTGCGCCTCGCTCACCGGTTCGTTGGTTTTGGCAACTTGGGCTTTGGCCAGCTCGTAGTTGGCCGTCGCCTGCTCTAGCTGTTGCGCCTGGGGATACATGCCGGCGTCTGGCTGGTCTTTGATTTTGTTGTACGCCTGTTGCGCCTGCTTGAGCGCAATCTCGGCCTGGCGTAGCTGCGCCTCGTTGATCACCTTTTGCGCCTCGCTCGGCCCTGCAAAGAGGTTGCGGTAGTTGGCCTGGGCGCTGGCCAGCGCAGCTTCGGCGCTGGCGACGCCCGCCTGCGCCACTTCGACCGCCGCCTGCGCCGCCGCCACGTCCATCGGATCGGGGGACGCCTCCAGTTTCGCCAACTGTGCCGCCGCAATCTCTTGAGCCACCTTCGCATTGGCGAGGGTAAGCGTCAGGTCGGTGACATCCAGTTGCGCCAGAAGCTGGCCGCGCTGCACGCTCTGGCCGACCTCGACCAAAACTTCACTCACCGTGCCGATGTTGCGGAAGACAAGGGAAACCTGGTCGTTTGGCTCGATGCTGCCGGTGGCGCTCACCGTGCTGGCGATGGAGCCGCGTTGTACGACGGTGGTTTCATAGGTCGGCGTGTTGCTCTGCGCCTGAACCGGCGCAACATAACGATCATAAACATACCATCCACCCACGCCGATCAGCGCAACGATCACCAAGACCAAGAAGAATCGTTTCATAGTGTCATCCAACGTTCTATTCAATCAACAAAAGGCCCAAACAACGCGCTGCCTTTTTTAATACGATATTCTTTTACACAGGTTTTATTCTACCCGGTTTCTCTCAGGCCAAACAGTAAGGTTGCATGGAATACAAGTTTTTACACAGTTGGGTGGAGTTTTCTTATGGAGTAAAACTCGTTCGGAAAACAGCGGCGCTTCCATCGTTATCGGCGCCGACCAGGGCATCGTTCCTTCCGGGAGCGCCTAGAGCTTCCCGAAAGGCGGGCTGCCTTTGTACCATTTCCCGGAAAAAACGAAACGGCTTCTCACAAAGCGTTTTTGCGAGAAACCGTTTCGATTGATGGGGGGCCAAACCGGCCGGAAGAGCGAACCCTCCACGGCTTGGTCAGGAGGCGGGCTCAATCTGGAAGCCGGCCAAATGTTCGAGCGCCTTGATCAACGCGTGGTTGCCTTCGCTTCCCAAGCCGCGCGCCTGGAGGGTGCGATACAACTGAAAGACCAGGCTTGTGATCAGCACCGGCACGCCCAGCTCGTCGGCGGCTTCCAACACCAGGCGCAGGTCTTTCTGCTGGAGGTCAATGGTGAAGCCCGGCCGCCAGTCGCGCGCCATGATCTGCGGCGCGCGGTGGGTGAACATCCAGCTCCCGGCTGCGCCCTGGCTGATGGCGTCGTAGGTCTTCCGGAGGTCGACGCCGCCTGCTTGCGCGAACATCAGCGCTTCACACATGGCGATGCAGTTGCCGACGACCAGCACCTGGTTGACCAATTTGACGGTTTGACCGGCGCCATGTCCGCCGACGTGGGTGATGGTCTTGCCCATGGCCTGAAACACGGGCAGCGCACGTGCGAACTGTTCGGCTTCGCCGCCGACCATGATACTGAGCGTGCCTTTGGCCGCGCCTTCGCTGCCGCCGCTGACGGGAGCGTCGAGCATGAAGATGCCTCGTTCGGCCAGTTTGTCGGCGATTTCGCGCGTCGCCTTGGGGCTGATCGTGCTGCAGTCGATCACCAGGCTGCCCGGTCGCGCGCCGTGGATCACCCCGCGCTCTCCCAAGATCACTTCCTGGACGTCCGGCGTGTCGCTGACGCAGATGACGACGATGTCGCTGCGCTCCGCCACGTCGGCCGGGCTGGCGCCGGCGTGCGCGCCTCGCGCCACCAGCTCTTGCATGCGCGCGGTGGTGCGATTCCACACTGTCAGCGGAAATCCTGCTCGGAGCAGGTTATCCGCCATGCCCCTGCCCATGATGCCGAGACCGATAAAACCGATTCGCTCCGCCATAAGAAAAGTCCTTTGTGCTTTTAGGGTTGGCTTGATGATGGGATCGTCGGATTGGAAGTTTTTAGTAACCGGCGCAGCGTTGCTGCATTGAGTGTCCCGTCGAAAATTGCTTTCACCTTCTTGAAGGATGTCGATAAAATGCCGTCATCGCTGCACTTGCTCTACGCGCAGCGCATCAAGCGTTCGCACGACGGTCGGTAGACGGGGAGATTTCAGCAGTTGTTCGACCGGTTGCGCTTGCGGTTGAGGAGTCATTCGCACGCTCACCCCTTTCTTCCATCCACCCTAACAGATGCCATTATAGCGGATGCCATCGCCGACAATAAAAACACCCGACGCCCTAGAGCGCCGGGTGTTGTGGCATCGGTGATTAGGCAATCAGAGTTATTGAAGCAGCGCCTCGAACTCGTCGGTCTCCTCTGAAGATTTCGCCACATCTTTGTGCGCCGTGACCTCGAAGACGAACTGATTGGTCGCAACGCCGTTTTCGCCCACCACTTCGCGATAGTCCACGGTGATGGTGTCGCCCGGCACAAATTTTTCGGCCAACATGCCCTCGCTGAGCGGATCCTGAATCTGGTTCTGAATGACGCGGCGCAGTGGTCGAGCGCCATACTCCGGATCGTAGCCTGCTTCGGCGATGGCGCGACGCGCGGCTTCGGTCAGAATCAGCTCCATTTCGTGCTCGGCCATCTGCATGCGCAGTGGACGCAACTCCAGCTCCACGATTTGGGTAATTTCCTCCTTGGTGAGGCTGCGGAAGACCATGATGCCGTCCAGGCGGTTGATAAATTCCGGTCGGAAGGTCTTCTTGAGCGCGTCCATCACCTTGGCTTTCATCTTCTCATATTCGCTTTCACGGCGCTCTTCATCTTCGTCTTGCGAGATGACGAAGCCAAGCCCCTTGGCGCCCTGGATCAGTTTAGCGCCGATGTTGCTGGTCATCAGGATGAGCGTATTGCGGAAGTCGACGCGACGTCCTTTGGCGTCGGTGAGATACCCGTCCTCCATGATCTGGAGCAGCATGTTGAACGCCTCAGGATGCGCCTTTTCGATCTCGTCGAGCAGCACCACGCTGTAGGGTCGGCGACGCACGGCTTCGGTGAGCTGGCCGCCTTCTTCATAGCCGACGTATCCGGGCGGCGCGCCGACCAGACGGCTGACGTTGTGGCGCTCCATGAATTCGCTCATATCGAGTTTGATCAGCGCCTCTTCGCTGCCGAAGAGGAATTCGGCCAGCGTCTTGGCGAGCAGCGTTTTGCCGATGCCTGTCGGGCCCAGGAACATGAAGCTGCCGATCGGGCGTTTGGGATCTTTCAAGCCGGCGCGCGCACGGCGCACGGCCTTGGCGATCGCCCTGATCGGCTCATCCTGGCCGATGATGCGCTGATGCATCACGCGCTCCATCTCCAGCAGACGCTCGCGCTCTTCGCCGGCGATGCGGCTGACCGGGACGCCCGTCCACATTGAAACCACTTCGGCGATGTCCTCCGCCGTGACCTTAGGCTGATTGGCGGCTTCGTTCCAGCCTTCGCGCAGCTCGCTCAGCCGCGCTTCCAGCTCGACCTCGCGATAGCGGAGGTCAATGGCGTCGTCGAAGCGCTGCATGTCAAGCGCCTGTTCTTTTTCCTTCTGCAACTTTTTGAGACTCATGAAGGTCTCGCGCAGATTGGCGGCGTAGGGCGCTTTGTACATACGCACGCGACTGCCCGCTTCGTCGATCAGGTCGATTGCTTTATCCGGCATAAAGCGATCGGGCACATAGCGCGCGGCCAGGTGGGCGGCGGCGTGCAGCGCCTCGTCCGTAATAATAAGCTTGTGATGCTCCTCGTAACGAGGTCGAACGCCGCGCAGGATTTCGATCGTCTGCTCAATCGAAGGCTCCTCCACCAAGATCGGCTGGAAGCGCCGTTCGAGCGCAGCGTCGCTCTCGATATATTTGCGATATTCGTCGAGCGTCGTGGCGCCGATTACCTGCAGCTCGCCGCGGCTGAGCGCCGGCTTCAAGATGTTGGCGGCGTCTACGCTGCTGCCCGCTGCGCCTGCGCCGACCAGCATGTGCACCTCATCGATGAAGAGGATCGACTGCGAGTTGATCACCTCTTCGATCACCTTCTTGAGGCGCTCCTCAAACTGGCCGCGGTACATGGTGCCGGCGACCAGGCTGCCGACGTCGAGCATCAACAGGCGCTTGTTGAGCAGCGGTTCGGGCACATTGCCCTCCACGATGCGCTGCGCCAGCCCTTCGACGATGGCAGTCTTGCCCACGCCCGGCTCGCCGATGAGGGCAGGGTTGTTTTTGGTGCGTCGGCTCAGAATCTGGATCACGCGTTCGATCTCGGCCTCGCGCCCGATGACCGGGTCGAGTTTGCCTTCCTCGGCCGCAGCCGTCATGTCGTAGCCGAGCTGATCCATCAGCGGCGTTTTGGACTCTTTCTTTTGTTTATCTTTGGTCTGCGCCTGGCTTTGCAGGATGTTGCGCGCCGTCTGCGTGCGCACGCGGTCCAAATTAATGCCAAGCCCGCGCAATACATTGACTGCAATTCCTTCGCCTTCGCGCACCAGGCCGAGCAGCAGGTGTTCGGTGCCGATGTAATGATGACCCATCAGACGGGCTTCATCCACCGCCAGCTCGATGACGCGCTTGGTGCGCGGGGCCAGGGTTGGCTTGCCGAAGGGCGGTCGTTCGCCCCGTCCCACTGTGCGCTCGACTGCGCGGATGATCTGAACCGGCTCCACGCCTAGCTCGCGCAACACCTTCACCGCCACGCCGTTCTCTTCTCGCACCAAACCAAGGAGAAGGTGCTCGGTGCCTATGTAATTGTGATTCAGCCGGAGCGCTTCTTCCTGCGCCAGCGTCAGCACGCGGCGCGCTCGCTTCGTAAAGCGATCTAATTTGTCAGACATAGATCTTCCCTTGTACAACTATCACTGTCGGTTTCCCCCGACACCTTCAACTGTAGCAGAAAGCGAAGATAACTGGCAGTAAGTGCCGTTCCTCTTTTTCGCCTCCAGAAAACGCAACCTGCCGAACCAAAACGAATGTTTGCATGAGCGGGTCATATTTCCATTGTAACGAGGCATTTTGCAGTTTGTCAATTCGCTTTTGAGGGATGTGTCTGCATCCGTTTGTGGGGGCGCCTCTTCGGGGGAATGTTGCAAAAGGAGGGAATTCGGCGGCGTCGTGGCGAAAAGGCAACAGGGCTCTGCACAGCAGAGCCCTTGTAGACACGCATATCCCTCTTCAGCGCACGATGCGCGTGCCCGTCTCGCCGCGCAGTGCACGCCCTAAATTTTCCGGGTTGGTGATGAGGGTGCGCGCGTTGGGCTTCCGACTGTTCTGCAAAAAGCGGATGCATGCTTCAATTTTCGGCAACATGCTGCCGGGGGCGAAATGGCCTTCGGCGATGTATCGCTCCGCCTCGGCGATGGTCATTTCGTCCAGAAAGACCTGGTTGGGTTTGCCGTAGTTGAGCGCCACTTTTTCGACGGCGGTGCTGATCAACAGCAGATCGGCGTCGATCTGCGAGGCGAGCAAGCTGCTGGCGCGGTCTTTGTCGATCACGGCGTAGACGGAGCGCAGCTCGCCTTTGGCGTTGCGTACGACCGGGATGCCGCCCCCACCCACCGCCACGACGATCCAACCCATGCGCACCGCCTGCGCGATCGCTTTTTCTTCGACGATGGCGATCGGCTCCGGCGAGGCGACCACGCGACGCCAACCGCGGCCTGCGTCTTCGATCACCCGCCAGCCCTGGCGCTCGAAGTTGCGCGCCTGCGCCTCGTCCATGAACCCGCCGATCGGCTTGGAGGGATTGGCGAAGGCCGGATCGTTGGGATCCACTTCCACCTGGGTCACGAGGGTGATGCACTGGCGGTCGATGTTGCGCTGATAGAATTCGTTGTTGAGCGTTTGCTGCAACATGAAGCCGATGCTGCCCTGGGTGTCGGCCACAATTAGGTCAAGGGGCGTGGGGTGAACTTCGTGCGCCGCCAGCTCGTTGCGCCGCAAGATAAATCCCACCTGTGGCCCGTTGCCATGGGTGATGGCGATAGTCCAGCCTGCTTCCACCATGTCGGCGATGTAGCGGGAGGTTTGGCGCACGGCGTCCCATTGATGAGGGACATCGACGTGTTTGTTGTCGGTGATCAGCGAGTTGCCGCCGATGGCGACCACGGCGATGGGACTGCGATTGTCCGAAGACATGAGGAAAGCTCCGTTGCCTGTGAAGGGAATGTTCTCGTTAGCGAATCAACGCCGGCAGCACTGCATAAAACTCGGTCGCCTTGACGACGTCGGCGAGGAGCACGCTGT
>JANWYX010000363.1 GCA_025055055.1 Caldilinea sp.
CGCTGAAACGGTTGCACGGGCGACCGGATGGAAAACTTCCCGCCGAGATCGCCGAGATGGGGCATATTGTGCTCGACATGCTGCGTCAGCTCAAAGTGGCGTACGCCAACCGCGATGTCTCGCTTGCCGGCCAAGTGGCCAAGCGTGACGATGAGGTGGATAAACTTTATGCCCGCGCCTTCACGCAGATCATGTATCGGCTCTCCGGAGTTGCCACTGTGGAGGAAACCGAAGATATTTACGAGGTCCTGCGCGTGGCGCGCGAGTTCGAGCGCGTCGGCGACTTGATCACCAATGTGGCCGAGCGCCTGATCTTTCTCGTCACCGGCAGCATGGAGGAAGTGAACGTGGAGTCGGACATCACCCAAAATTGAGTTTTCACCTGTCCGAGCCGTCTCCCCAAACCTAGAGGTGAAGGTTGCTTTGGTTCACCCCGCCAACCTTCTTTTGACCCGCTTCGGTCACAACGCCTTCCAGATAGCCATTGGCCGTTTTGGAAGGCGTTTTTCTGAAGTCTGGATCAAGTTCCGTTTCCGTCATCTGCATTGACTCCACTATAATGCTGATCTGATGCTTCTACACCGGACGTACCGGAAGCGTTGATACGATGTAGCATTCCGAAATCCTGATAATTCAAAACGCACTCAATCTGATTCGGTGGATGTCTTTCATGCAACAGCAGCCGACTTCCTCTGCAACCCGCTACGATCCCGTCGCCGAACGCGTGCGTGGCTTTGGCGCCACCGTCTTCGCCGAATTTACGGCCCTCGCCAATGCCGTCGGCGCCGTCAACCTGGGGCAGGGATTTCCGAATTTTGCTGCGCCAGACTTTGTAAAAGAAGCCGCCATCGCCGCTATTGCCGCCGATCTGAACCAGTATGCGCGCAGCGCAGGCCATCCACGGCTTGTGCAGGCGCTGGCGCAGACCTACGGTCCACTTTTCGGACGGACGCTCGACCCCATGGCCGAGATCGTCGTCACCGTCGGCGCCACCGAGGGTATTTTTGCAACCATGCAGGCGCTGGTGGATCCCGGCGATGAAGTGATCCTGATCGAGCCGTTCTACGACAGCTATCCGGCGGCGGTCACGATGGCCGGTGGGGTTCCGGTTTATGTGCCGTTGCGCGGCCCGGCGGGCGCTCGCCGCGCAGCCGATTGGACGCTCGACATCGATGAGCTGACGGCTGCCGTCACCCCGCGCACGAAGCTGCTGGTGCTCAACACGCCCGCCAATCCGTTGGGCAAGGTCTTCACCCGTCAGGAGCTAGAGGCGCTGGCTGCGGTCGTTCGGCGTTTCAATCTGACCGTGCTCAGCGACGAAGTCTACGAGTGGATGGTTTATCCCCCCGCCCAGCATGTGCGCATCGCCACGCTGCCGGGCATGTGGGAGCGCACGGTGACCTTAGGCAGCGCCGGTAAAACTTTTTCCGTGACAGGGTGGAAGATCGGCTGGGCGATTGCGCCGTCGCACCTTGCACACGCGATTTTGATGGCGCATCAGTGGATTCCTTTCGCCGTCTGCACGCCGATGCAGGAGGCGGTCGCCGTGGCTCTTGAGGAGGCGGCGAGGCGCAACTATTTCGAGTGGTTGGCAAACATGTACTGCGCCAAACGTGACCGCCTGCTGGAGGCGCTCGATGCCGTCGGACTGACGCCGGTGACGCCGGATGGCTCTTATTTCATCATCGTTGACACCGGCACGCTCGACGCGCCGGTGCAGTCCACAGAGCGCCGCGATGTCGCCATCTGCCGCTGGCTGACGACCGAGATCGGCGTGGCGGCCATTCCGCCCAGCCCGTTTTACAGCGAACCTCATCAGCATTTGGCCCAGAATTTAGCGCGCTTCACCTTCTGCAAAACCGATGATTTGTTGGATGAGGCGGCGCGGCGTTTGCAGAAGATTCATAAGCGTGTGGTTTCATAGGTGGGGCGATCCAGAGATACGGAGGAGGCAGACGTTGGGATGGAGATTCGGCCTCTGGCCGGGCGGGATGTCACGCTTCTAGCGTGACATCCGGGAGTGGGGCGTCATGCCGAAGGCGGGGTCTACTTCCTAAACTAAAATAAGGATAGCCGTGTTCATCGTTGCGCAGCTACGAAACCGACGGATGTGAAAAGGACAAAGGCGCTATGCAATTTTCGATCACCCAGGGCTCGATCACTGCAATTGCGGCAGACGCAATTGTCGTCAATTTATTCGAAGGGGTGGATGCGCCGGGCGGCGCCACTGCGGCGGTGGACGCTGCGCTTAACGGCGCCGTTCGCACGCTGATCGCGTCCGGCGATTTTGAGGGCAAGGCGGGGACGACAACG
>JANWYX010000373.1 GCA_025055055.1 Caldilinea sp.
TGAGGATCGCGACCTGCCACATAATCTTGCGGCGTCACTTCGACTTCAATATCCGGTTCGGTCCCATAGTTTTCCACCATCCAGCCGACGTCTTGGAACCAGAAGCTATATTCCGGCTGCGTCGTGATGGTGCCGTCGACCAGCGAGTGGCGTGGCGAAATGCCGATCACGCCGCCCCAAGTGCGTTTTCCGATCAGCGGCCCGAGTTTCAGCAGCTTGAAGCTGTGACAGAAGATGTCGCCGTCGCTACCGGCCAGCTCATTAGTGACTGCCACGATCGGTCCCGCCACCGACTCCAACGGATAGGGAGCAACGCCGCCCCAGCGCGAGGCGTCGTAGCCGATGCGCCGACGCGCCAGTTTTTCCAAAATTAACTGGCTGACATGGCCGCCGCTGTTGTAGCGCACATCTACGATCAGTCCTTCGCGCATGACTTCGGCCAGAAACCCGCGGTGAAATTCGGCATAGCCGCTGGGGCCCATGTCCGGGATGTGCACATAGCCGATGCGTCCTGCCGTGGCCTCGTGTACGCGACGACGGTTGCTTTCCACCCAGGCGCGATAGCGCGCATCGCTGTCGTTGGCCAGCGTTTTGACGACAACATAGCGCAGCTCGATTTTCTCGGATTTCTGCATCTTTGTGGAGTTGTTTTCTTCACCGGCGGCGGTCGTTGCGTCGCTCCCCTGCGCAGGTCGCGGCGCCAGCGTCAGGAGCACCTCTTGATTGGCTTGATTGACCAACAGATGGGCAGGCGAGGTGTTCTCATCCAGCCGCTGACCGTTGATGGCCAGCAAAACGTCCCCTTCGCGCACGTCGACACCCGGCGCTGCCAGCGGTGAAGTCGCCTTCAGATCCCAGGGGTCTCCTTCGATAATATTTTCGATGCGATAGCCGCCTGCCTCGGCGTCCCAGATAAAGTCTGCGCCCAGCATGCCCTGGCTATAGTGGGGGGAAGGGCGATAGTCGCCGCCGAACTCATAGGCGTGACTGGTGCCCAGCTCGCCCTGCATCTCCCACACCAGGTCGCTGAACTCGCTGCGCGTGCTGATGCGCTCCAGGAGAGGACGATAGCGCTCGTAGACGGCGCGCCAGTCGACTTCCGCCATATCTTCCGTCCAGAAATGGTCGCGCTGGAGTCTCCACGCCTCGCGGTACATCTGCTCCCATTCGCTGGGCGGAGAGACCGACACCTTGATGCGAGACAGGTCGATCCAGCCGCTGCGTCGTCCCGGTCCGCTTTCGCCGGGCGCTTTCTCCGTGGCGGAAATCACGCGCAACCGTTTGCCGCTGAAATAGAGCAATTTTTTCCGATTGCGCGAAAGGTCGAAGTTGGACACATTTTCGGCGATCGTTTCGCTCTTGTAGTCTTTAAAGATCCAGGCGCGCAGTACGCCGTTCTCGCTCTCCTCGCTCGTCCAGCTCTGCTCTTCATCAAGTGCGCCGTGCAGGTCGAAGACGGTGAAGAGCGCTCTCCCCGGTGCACCCATAATTTGCCCATAGCGCCCGTCTTCCACCGGAAAGGCCAGCACGCGGCGCTCGATGCCTTCGAGATCGATAACTACAGGCCGCGGCCTACGGCGAGCAGGCGGTTTTTGCTTTTCCGTTTTCGGAGTGAGAATGCGCTTGGCCTGTTCCTGGACAGCGGCGAGCAGATGTTCTGGCTGCGGTTCAGGCGCCGCCTGGTCAAATCGTCGGCGACTCGCCCCCTCGCTGGCGCAGGAGCGCGCCCACCCCGGAGCGTTTTCTCCGTCTGCATCATCGTCTTCTAGATCGTCGAGCGCCTCGTCGTCCACATCCTCTTCTTCCTCGGCCTCGGTCTCTTCGTCTTCCATATCTTCTCCGGTGTCTTCTGCCTCTGCCTCCTCCGTTTCCTCTTCCGCCTCTTCGCCGGGCTCTTCTTTGGACTCGTCTGCGTCTTCTATCTCCGGCCAGGGCACAAAGGGATTGGGCAGGTCGCTGCGCAGCAGGATCAGATAAGGGCGCATTCCCCAGGGAAATCCAAGGTCGAAGTGGAGATTGTCATAGACCGGGTTAAACTCTCGGTAACTCAAAAAGTAGAGATAGTTGCCGTCGGGATCGAAGGAAGGCGCCACATCGTGCAAAATCGGCCGCGTGACGACGATCGGATTGGGCCATTGCGCAAGGGTCGATTCGACGGAAGGTGCGGAGTCGGCGTCCTGCGCCTGGTTTTGCGCCTTTGCGCCTGCCCCGCTCTGAGGCGCCTCCGGCAGACGATAGAGTCGAATCTCGGTGGCGTTCAGACCGACGCCAAATCCATAGGCTAACCAACGGCCGTCGGGCGACCAATCCATGCCGGCGATGGGACGCCACTCGCTGCGGTCGACGCGGGTCAACTCGCCGGTGTTGAGGTCGACTATCAGCAGCTCTTGACGGTGGTTACTGATAGCCACCTTGTCTTCGGTCGGCGACACTTTCAGCGCCATCGGTCGGCCGATGTCAAGCCCGCTCAAGCGCCGCGGTGGTTCCGTGAGATCGGTTGAGAAAATCACAAGCTCCTCTTCGCCGTTGGCGTCGTCCACCATCACGATGCGTTCGTCATCGTTCAGAAAGTCGGGCAGGCGATAGCGGACGCCATCGCGTTGGCCGAGCTGGATCACCGGGCCTTCATGGTTGAAGAAGGTGAAGGCTTTGCCGCGCGTGGTCACGGCGAGAGCATTGCCGGCCGGATTGAGCCGGGCGCCGTCCAGATAGGTGATCGCAGGGGAGAATTTGCGGTTGCGCTGCACGCGCGGGCTGCGGTATTCAACCTCCACTTTTTCCACACGTTCGGTCGCCGGATCATAGACGTATAAGTCGGCGCCGGCGTGATAGACGATGCGCCGACCATCGGTGCTTGGGTTGCGCGCGTAGAAATCCTCGTGGTCGGTGTGGCGGCGCAGGTCTCCACCCATCGGCGTCACACTGTAAAGGTTGCCGATACCTTCGTGGTCGCTGATGAAATAGATGCGTCCGCCCTCTTCACCGGGCAGCCACATCGGCGAGGCAAGATTGCCGCGCAGCTCGGGCAGAAAGCGCTCGAACTGACCGTCGCCGCTGCGGTCGATCCAAAGATGGCCGGTGGTGCCTCCGCGATAGCGTTTCCAGCGGGCGGGATCGCCGGTGTTGCGCCCGATCACGACGCCGCCATTTGGGCCGAAAGCAATAGAGCGCGCCGGACCGACGGGGATCTGCGTCACTCGGCCCCCCCTTTCTTGCATCGAGATGGCGTAAATAGCATATTCCTGGGGATGAAAATGGCTGGCATTGGAAGAGAAGAGAATCTGCGTCCCATCTTGCGTCCATCCCAGCACCTGACAGTTGGCGTTGAGATAGGTCATGCGCCGCGCGCTGCCTCCGGCCGCCGGCATCAGGTACACCTCCGGCATCCCTTCCTCTCGACCGACAAAGGCCAGCCATTCGCCGTCCGGAGAGAGCGCCGGATAGTTCACCTGCCCCAGGTTGCTGGTCAGTCGCCTTGCCAGGCCGCCTTGGCGGGGAACGCTCCACAGATCGTCTTCAGAAACAAAAACAATGGTATCTTGGTGAATTGTGGGGAACCGATAATACCCGTCATTCATAGGTCTGCTTCTTTGCGTTCTCCTGACCCTATATTATTCTAAGACTTCGAGGTCTCAGCCCTTCCTGTGCATCCTTTGCACGCGCCATGAGAAACTAAAGAGGCGCAGGAAAAGCCCGGCGCCCCTCTCATTCCAGAACAGTATACTCCGATGGTCGACGCCCACCAAAAACCGGCGATGATGTCCGAGACGCTCCTTGTTGCAATGGTGATGGCGGAGGATACGTAGCTATGTTACTCAGATTTCATCTCAGCGGCGCGAAGCAGGACATAAAAGCGATGGTTGCGGATTTCTCCGCTGACGAAGCTGTGCAAGAAGTAAAAACCTGCGCCTTGAAATAGACGGAGCGAGCGCTGGTTGACCTCGGCGACGGTGACGCGGAAAAATTGGGGCTGGAATAGAGCTGCGCCAAACGCCAGAACCTGCTCTAAAAATGTGCGGCCAAAACCACGACCGGTGAGGGCCGGGTGCAGTCCCAAGCCGACATCCAACGCCGACAACGAATAATCTCCGCCGGGCACCTGTGCATCTTCGCCAAAGCAGCAAAAACCGATTAGGCGTCCGGCTTCATCGTGGGCGGCGTAGTAATGAAAATCCGGACGCAGCAACGCAGCGACGTCGTCTTCAAATTCTTCTGCATCGGGCTCGTCGAAAAACGGCAAGTCGGCGTAGCGCCAGCGCAAGACGGTGCGCGCTTCTTCTTCCGTGATCGGAGCAAACGAAATGCGCATGGTTCTTTGCTATCTTGCCAATGCTTGCGCTAAATCGGCGATGAGATCGTCGGGATGCTCCAACCCGACCGAAAGGCGCAGCAGATTGGCCGGCGTTGTCGTGTGAGGACCTTCCACCGAAGCGCGATGTTCGATCAGACTCTCTACACCACCCAGGCTGGTCGCCCGTGTGAACAACTGAACGCGGCCTGCCACGGCCATCGCCTCCGCTGCACCTCCGCGCACCTGGATCGAAAGCATGCCACCGAAGAGTTTCATCTGGCGTTTGGCAATGGCGTGGCCGGGATGGGTGGGCAGGCCGGGATAGTGCACTGCCGCTACGCCCGGATGCTCGGCCAAGAATTCGGCGACGCGTTGCGCATTGGCGCTGTGGCCGCGCATACGATAGGGTAGCGTGCGGATGCTGCGCAGAAGCAGCCAGCAGTCGAAAGGAGAGGGCGCCGCCCCGCCGATCGTCTGCACCACGCGTAGACGCTCGAAAAACTCGTCAACCTCTTTTGCGATCACGGCCCCGCCGAGCAGGTCGCTGTGGCCGCCGAGATATTTCGTGGTGGCGTGCATGACGAGATCGGCGCCCAACGCCAGCGGCTGTTGACCGACCGGCGAGGGCCAGGTGTTGTCAACGGCGCAGCGCGCACCGGCGGCGTGCGCAATTTCGGCGACGGCGGCGATGTCGGTGATCTTGAGCATGGGATTCGAGGGCGTCTCCACCCAGATGAGCCGCGTATGAGGACGTACTGCCGCGCGCACGGCGTCCAGGTCGGCCATGTCGACGAGGCTGTAGTGAAGGCCCCATGGCGCCATCACCTCGCGCAGCAGGCGACCGGCGCCGAAATAGGCGTCGTCGGGGAACAAAACGTGATCTCCCGGAGCCAGCGACTGAAAGATGGCGTGAATGGCTGCCAAGCCGGATGCAAACGCTGCTGCGGCAGCGCCTCCCTCCAGCGCCGCCAGCAGCGTTTCCAGCTCGTTGCGATTGGGATTGGCCGTGCGCGTATACACGTAACCGGACGGATAGCCGCCATCTGCAGCGCGCTCAAAGGTGGTGGAAAGGTGGAGCGGGGAGACCACAGCCCCCGTGGCCGGGTCAGAGCGATGGCCGCCGTGAATTGCCAGCGTTTCAATGTGCATCTTTGCCATCATCTCGGAATCCCTGTGATGCGAATCCCGCTTCCCTGCACTTTATAGCGGAGATTGACGCCAATCAACACGGCGGTCAATCCTTCGACCACCGATGAATTCGCCAGCGGGCCGGCGTCGACGCCGAAGAAGCCGGCGGCCCGGATCAGTTCCAGCGCAACCGCTTTGGCTTCCTTTTTGTCGCCTGTATAGAGTACGTCGCAGTCCGGCTGCCAACTCAGATCACGCAGATGAGCGGCGGCGATGTTTTGAAACGCGGCCACCACCTGGACATTTTCGCCGAGCTGGCGTTGCAATTCTTCCGCAGCCGAGCCCGCCTCCGGACGCCATGCGACGGAAACGCGGGGCGGCTTGAGCGGAACAACGACCGTGATCACCACTTTTCCCTGCGCGCCTTCGGCGATCTGGGCTGCCATCTCCGCCTGGCTGCTGTAGGGCACGCTGAGCACGATGACGTCGCCGGCCGCCGCCGCGCCGGCGTTGTCTTCTCCTCGAATCTCGACGCCGCCGGCAGGCAAGAGGGATGTCAGCTCTGCAGCAACGGTCTGTGCCTTTTCTCGGCTGCGGCTCCCGATGATCACGGGATAGCCGGCGGCCGCCCAGCGCACCACCAGCCCAGAGCCTTCGGCGCCGGTGCCGCCGATCACGCCGATCACAGGTTTCGACATACAACGATCTCCATTTGCGCTGTTGGATTGATTAATGCCGGGCAAAGTAATGATCGAGCAGGCGATCGAGCTCCGTCAGGTCGATCGGTTTGTTGAGAAAATGATCGGCGCCCGATTGACGGATGCGTTCGGTGTCGCCGCTCAGCGCCGTGATCACCGCAATGGGAAGGTCGGCGAAGGGGTCGCTTGTGCGCAAACGACGGATGACTTCAAGTCCGTCGAGTCGAGGCAGGTTGATGTCCATCAAAATCAACCCCGGACGCTCCGTCAAAGCAAGCTCAAGCGCCTCCGGCCCGGTGCGCGCCACGACGACCGGGACTCCATACATGGAGAGATACTCCGAGAGTGCGTAAATATTGGCTTCATTGTCCTCAGCCAATAATACGAGCCGACGCCGCGACGCCATCGAAGAATGGATGGGCGGCTGCTCGCCGGCAGCTGCTGTCATCACGGAAACGTCGGAGGGCTTCCACGGCAGCTCCAGGGTGAAGCGACTGCCGACGCCGGGCTTACTTTCCACCAAAATGTCGCCGCCATGTTGGCGCGCCAGACGTTGAGAAAGCGCCAGCCCCAAGCCGGAACCGGCGTTGTATTGGGAAAGTTCGTTGTCGATTTGCACAAAAGGTTTGAACAACAGGGGCAAGTCCTGTTCGGCGATGCCGACGCCGGTGTCCCACACGACGAATTGAACCTGCTCGCGTTCAGGGGCGCCGATAATCTCAAGGCCGATCGAGCCACCTTCCGGGGTGAACTTGACAGCGTTGCTCAACAGGTTCACCAGAATCTGCTTGACGCGCAACCGGTCTGCCTGAACGGCGCCGACCCGCTCATCGCGCTGCACAGAAATTTGTAGAGATTTCTGCTCTGCGAGCTGTCGCACGATGTTGAGCACCTCGGCACAGAGCGGCTCAACTTCCACCGCCTCGATCTTCAAGCGCATCTTGCCGGCCTGAAGTTTGCTTAAATCCAGGATATCGTTGATCAGCTCGAGAAGATGCTGTCCACTCGTTTCGATGACGCGAAACGACTCGCGCTGGCGATCGGTCAAGACGCCGTCTAGCTGCTCCTGCAAGATGTGCACAAGCGACAACATGGCGTTCAGCGGCGTGCGCAGCTCATGGCCGATGGTGGAAAGAAGATCATCTTTTATCCTGGAGGCGTTCTCCAGTTCGCGATTGGTCGCCTCGAGCTCGGCAATGCGCTGTTGTTGTTCGACCAGCTGTGCGTGCAAGCTGTCCAGCCGATGTTGCAGTTGCTCCGATGAGGTTTCCGATGAAGTTGATGTCAATGTCGACATGTAGGCGTTCGTGTTCTCAAGCTTGATCACAATTAAAAAATCGTCAACTCAGATAAATTACAACACCCCCAAAAGTATAGGATTTTTTGGTCAATCTGTCGAATGAGTCTGCAAGCCTGAAGAGACTTTCGTCAAAACATCGCCCAATACCGCTCCCAAGTCGCCTGGGCATGACGGCGGCTGCGCGCTGCGATCTCGGCTTCATCGAGCGTAAGCAGCTCACGGTTACGCATCAGCGTTTTGCCCTGGACGACGGTGCTGTGCACGTGCGTCCCGCCCATTCCAAACAGGATGTGCCACGGCAGATTGTCGGGAGTGAGCGGCGTAATGGGATGATAATCCAGCAAAATTAGGTCGGCGTAGGCGCCTGCTTCAATCACGCCAACTGCACGTTCGAAGAAGACGGCGGCCAAACGGCGGTTGTTGATCACCGCCATTTGGATCACCTTGTCGGCGCCAAGATAGCGAGGATCGTTGTGGGCCGCCTTTTGAAGCAGATCGGCAACCTTCATCTCCGCAAACATATCATTGCTAAAGCCGTCGTTGCCCAGGCAGACGGCCATCCCCTTGCGCAGCATAGGGGTGATCTCTGCGGCGCCAACGGCGTTGTTCATATTGGAGCGCGGCTGATGACTGACGAAGGTGCGCGTCTCGGCAAGCAGCGCCATTTCCCAGGCGTCGACGTGCACACAATGCGCCATGATGCTCTCCGGGCCCGTGATGCCGAACGTATGCAGGCGCTCCACCGCGCGTTGACCTGACTTTTGCAGGCTATCGTACTCGTCGGCGGGATGTTCGGCGACGTGAATGTGGAAGCGATTCGATTCTCCGGCGCAACGCTCCAACGTTACGTCGGAGAGGGTCAGGCTGGCGTGCAGGCCGAAGGTGGCGGCCAGCCGCCCTTGATGCGCCGTCCGGTTCGCCTCGACCCATCGACGAAAGCGCACGTTTTCGCGAATACCGGCCTGCGCTGCATCCGGCCCGTCGCGATCGGTGACTTCGTAACAGAGCGCCGCGCGCAGCCCACTGCGTTGCACCGCCTCGGCAATTGCGTCCAGGCTGCCGTCGATGGCGCGTTGACTGGCATGATGGTCGATGAGGGTCGTTGTTCCATTGCGGATGGCGTCGACGAGACAGACCTCCGCCGAGCTGCGCACGCCTTCCAAGTCGAGCGCCTTATCGAGCCGCCACCACAGGATTTGCAGAATCTCCGGAAAATCCCTGGGAGGCGGTCCCGGGATGTACATGCCACGTGCAAATGCGCCGTAAAAGTGAGTGTGCGCACAAATCTGGCCCGGCATCAGGATCAAGCCCTGGGCGTCCCAACGTTCGTCCGCAGGGTAAGCGGCGAGCACAGAGGCGCTATCGCCTACCATGTCGATGACCCCGTCTGCGTAACGCACTGCGCCGTCGTAGAGGATGCGATTGTTCTGGTCAAATGTAATCACCGTGGCGTGATGAATGATCATGACAATCAGTCCACGTTTGTCGCGCAGAATTGCTTGGATTGCAAAATTTTCAGCAGAGCAAGTATATCACGGCTCGAGACGAGGTTTCAACGACTTAAAAAATGCGCTGCTATGAACCGCAACAAGTTTTCACAATTCCACCGACTGACCGACGCCCTGCTCTACTGCGCGACGATAGACGAGCGCCGCCGTCATTGCATCTTGCAGCGCCAGCCCCACCGATTTGAAGAGTGTGATCTCCTCCGACGACGTCCGCCCGACCACCGCGCCTGTGACCACCTCGGCCAGCTCGGCGACGACGTGCTCCGGCCCGATGGCGCCTTCCTGCATGGGGATCAAGATGTCGCCCGCTTCGACCTGTGCGGCTTGGCGACGGTCGACGACCACGCGGCTGCGCCGCACCGCCTCCGTATCGAGCTCGCGCGTGGTTCTGGTGTACGCGCCGATGGCGTTGATGTGCACGCCGGGTTTGAGCCATTCACCCGGGAAGAGCGGCGCAGGGCTGTTGGTGGCAGTGCAGAGAATGTCTGCTGCCTCGACGGCGCTGCGCGCATCAGGGGCTGCGGTCACGGGAATGCGAAGCCGCTCGGCCACGTGCGCTGCAAAGGTGCGCGGATCCTCGCGTGCGATGACGTAGATCTGCTGAATTGGGCGAACGGCGGCCATCGCCAACAGTTGCGGGCCGGCTTGCACGCCGGCGCCGAAGATGGTCACAACGCGTGCGTCGGGCCGCGCCATGTAGCGAGTGGCGACGCCGCTGACTGCGCCGGTGCGCATGGCCGTGAGATGTTCGGCGTCCATCAACGCCAGCGGTTTGCCCGTGCGCACATCGTGCAAGAGCAGCACGGCATGGATCGTCGGCAGGTTATAGCGGCTGCGATTGTCGTTGTAGACGGTGACCACCTTGATCGTCAGCGCGCCGGGATCACCGGCGACAAATGCAGGCATGGATAGATGGATGCCGTTGTACGGCGTTACAGGGGTCGCCAGCCGCTGCGGCATCTCCACTGCGCCGGCTGCGAGCCGGCGAAAGCCCTCCTCCACTGCAGCGATCGCATCGGGCATCGTGAGCAGCTTTTCGACGTCGTGCCGGGTCAAAATCAGCATTGCGATTCCATCTCCGTTCCTTCGAATTTGTCTCTATGACTCCATTCTCTCCAACACGAACACCGGAATCTCTCGATGCGCGGCGCGGCGACGATAGGCAGCGTAGCCGGCATAAAGAGCGTCGGCGAGCGGCCAGTAGCGCTCCTTCTCTTCTGGCGTCGCCTCGCGGCTACGATAGGTTGCCGACCGTCCCCGGTAGGTGACGGTGACCACAGGATGGGCGCGCAGGTTGTAGCTCCACGCTGGCGCTTTCGACCCGCCGAAGTTGGTGGCGAACAGGATCAATTTGTCGCCGTCCACTCCGGCAATGAGGGGCGTCGTGCGCTGTTGACCGCTTTTTGCGCCGGTCGTCGTCAGCTCGATCACAGGTAGGCCGGTCAGCAGCGTGGTAGCGGTGGTGCGCCCGCCGGAAAGGAGTGCGACCGCTCGGTCGAGATGGCGCAGCGTTTTCGACAGCAGCCATGCCATCGGCGCGGTGGACGCCAGATGCTTGATCCTGCGTTGCAGCGCATTGGGTGATCGAAAGTCGAGCATCATGGTGAAAATTGTATCATCCGCTTGCGCAATTTAAACTTTGCTCGACCCTTGAGTGTTCGATCAGATTGTGCTACACTGAAAAGCAGGTTCATGTGATTTTCTTAGGAAGCTTCGGAGCTTCTGAAGGGCGAACAGTTGAACCATTGCTTTAGTTCTTTTACAGGAGGCGCATCTGGAGAGCTTGCAACTTGCCCACCGACTCGTGGACATCATCGAAGAAAAACAGGCAACCGACATTGTGTTGCTGGATGTCCGTGAGCAGACTTCCCTCGCCTACTACTTCATCATCGCCACTGTTGACAACGAACGCCAGGCCAAAGCCATCGAGGACGACCTTTTGGAGAAGCTGCGCTTGCAGCAGAACCTGCGGCCGTTGACCGTCGACGGCGTTGACGGCCAGGGTGGCGGCTGGTCGGTGCTGGACTACGGCGACGTGATCGTGCATCTTTTCACAGAGGAAATGCGTCGCTACTATCGGCTGGAGGAGCTTTGGAGCAAGGCGCACGTCGTCGTCAGAATGCTGTAAATTTCAAGACATTCGAAGTCGCGTTTCAGCGGCGCAACCGGGAAGGAAGTGAATACGTATGGTTGGTGGAGGGAAAACCGTCGGATTGATCTTGATGATCGTCAGCCTGGTGTTGTTGCTGGCCTTTGGCGGATGGTTGCTGACGGCGTTCTCTACCAATGAAACGACGAGCGGCGGCGCCGTCCTGGGGCTGTTGCTGGCGCTGATCGTGATTGCGCCGATCTTCGGCATCGGCGCTTATCTCTTCCGCAAGGGTGCGCAGGAGGCGAAAGAGTATGCGCAGGTCGCCAAGGAAAAGCAGATCCTCAACGCCGTGTTGACGCGCGGACAGGTGACGATCACAGAATTGATCGCAGAATTGCAGATTCCCCGCGAAGAGATTGAGAAAATGATCCAAGACCTAGTTGGCAAACAGCTTTTCAGCGGGGCCATCAATTGGGACAAAGGTATCCTTTACAGTGTCGAGAGCCAAAAGCTGACCGGCGACCATAAGTGCCCGAACTGTGGCGGCGACGTCCAGTTCGCCGGCAAAGGATTGATCGTCTGCCCCTACTGCGGCAGCCAGGTCTTCTTGACCAAACGCGCAGCAGCGCAGACCGCCTAAGAGCCAGGATGCCTCTGCAACCGGACGAACTCACCCTAAAGGGGCCGAGCACATAATGTTTGACACCTGGAAGGCTGCGGTGCTCTCTGCGTCTCTGAGGGAGAACACACTTGCGAATCGAAGAATAAGGGGTCCAGGAGGGGATCATGACCGAGAATTTTGTAGAATTTGCCAAAAGTCAGATGGGAGCGGTGGAACGACTGCTCAAAGGATTGCCCGGCATCAAGGGATATATCGACAAAGAATTGCGCCGCGACGCCGATAAACGGGTGCGCGACGCCATCGCAGCGTCTTTAGAACAAAGCAAAGCGGCGCTCACCGCCGCGCAAAGCGCGCTGCTCAAGAGCGGCGGACTGGCCAAAATGGCGGACGTCAATGAAGCTATCGTCGCCTTGCAGACGCTCGCCGACCGTATCAAGAGCGCCAGTTACGGCTACGCCGGTTTCTTTGATCCTGTGCGCATCAAAGAAGAGCAGTTAGACGCACTTGTACGCTTCGACCGGTCGCTGGCGCAGAAGGTTGGCGCCGTCAACGAACAGATCGCAGCGTTGGCGCAAGCCGTCAAAGATCGCGCGGACATTGGGCCGGCGCTCGACAGGCTCAACCAAACGATTGCAGAGTTCAACACCCTCTTCAGCAAGCGCAGCCAGGCGATCGAGGCGCCCGGCCTGCTCGATGACCCCAATTTCGTCCCGTCGGTTGATGCAGGCGGCGAGACGCCGGACACGCGCAACGCTTCTTCATCAACAGATAGCTAACAAAGGGCCTGGCCTCACAGCAAACGATCTTTTATCCCAAAGGAGATACCTATGGCAAGAGTCATTGACGTCATTGAGGCGCCCAATCAAGGGCCGAACGACATGGTGGTGCGGGTCCCGGAGGTCGGCTCCGGCGATTTCCGGCTAGGAAGCCAGGTCATCGTACGCGAAAGCCAGACCGCCGTCTTCTATCGCGACGGCAAATCGCTGGACGTCTTCGGGCCAGGCCGTCACACGATCACGACTGCCAATCTGCCGATCATCAGTTCGATGATAAACTTCTTCACCGGCGGCAACAATATCTTCACCGCCGAGGTGTACTTCGTCAACATGCGCGAGTTCACCGATCTTAAGTGGGGCACACCGCAACCCATCAGCCTGCGCGACAGTGAGTTGGGTTTGGCACGCGTGCGCGGCTTTGGTCAGTACACCATCCAGATCGCCGAACCCAAGCGCTTTGTCGATCAGATCGTCGGCACGCAGGGTCTCTATCGCACCGCCCAGATCGAGGACTATCTGCGCAACACGATCGTCAGCAGCCTCACCGACGTGCTGGGCGAAAACATGAAGAGCATCTTCGATCTGCCCGCCTTGACAGATGAGCTGAGTGCAGCAATTCGTGCGAAGGCCGCCCCTGCGTTCGAAGCAATGGGTATCAAGCTCAAACAGTTGATGGTGGTCTCGCTCACCCCTACCGAAGAAACCGCCAAGGCCATCGACGAGCGCGCGGCCATGGGGGCCATCGGCAACATGGACGCCTATCTGAAGTTCAAGGCGGCGCGCGCCATGGGCGACGCAGCGGCCAGCCCGGCAGGCGGCGGCGCATCCGAAGGCGTCGGATTGGGTGCCGGCATCGGCTTAGGCGCCGGCATGGCCGGGATGATCATGCAGTCGATGCAGACACCTTCCCAGCCCGCCGCGCCTGCGCCGTCGTCATCGGCAACAACGCCCTCTGTCATGACACTGGAGGAGGCCGCAGCCTATCTCAAAGTCTCCGTTGCCGACGTCGAGGCGGCTATCAACGCCGGCGAGCTGAAGGCGCGCAAGATCGGCAACCAGTATCGCATCTCCAAAGAGGCGATCGACGCCTTCCTGGCGGGCTGACCAAGCAAGGTCTATCCGACGCAAAGGTAGGCCCCAAAAGCACGTCGACACAAAAAGAGCGCCGCCTCCAGGCTTTCGGAAGCATAGAGCTTTCCCAAAAGGGAAAGCAGAGAACTCTGGAGATTTCAAATAGAAGTTGCGCAGTTGAAGCCGGCAGTCAAGAGAGCGAGTGGAACGAACAGCGGCAAGGACGGTAGGTGCGGCCGCCGGCTGCGCTTCGCGGTGGGCTGCAAGGTTTTGGGGATAGGGAGGCTCGCAGCTACGCGCTGCGCCTACAGGTTGCCAACATCTTTTGCTCCCTCCTATCAAGCTTCCCGAAAGGTTGAATTCTACGAGAAACCTTCCCCGAACTGTGCAACTCCTGCTCTATTGAGAGTGAGCCATCTTTCGAGATGTGAAGGGTATCGTGGATTGTAGGGCATGCCTGTTCGCAAAATAGCGGCATTTTATCGGCGCCGCCAGGCATTGCGCCCTTCCAGCGAAAAGGCCTACGAAGCCATGGCGGATGAAGCGACAAAACAAGAAGCGACGAAACGAGAAGACAGACGCATACGCGGCTGGGAAATTGCGCTGGCGCTCGTCGTGCTGACGGTCTGTCTACTCGGCGGGCTTGCACTGGCGGAGCGGCAATCGTCCGGTCCCGTGATCGGTGTGCTGCAATTTTCCGCCCCCATCAATTTTACAACCGCCGATCAGCTCGTAAGGCTCATAGAAGCTGCGCAACGAGATCCATCGGTCGCCGGTGTGGTACTGGAGATCTCCAGCCCGGGCGGATACGCCACCAGCAGCGAAACGGCCTATTACACCCTGCTGAACTTTCGCGAACACAAGCCGCTGGTCGTCGTCGTCAACGGACTGGCGGCCAGCGGCGGCTATTACATGGCGGCCGCCGGCAATCGCATCTACGCCTCGCCGAGCAGCTACGTCGGCAACGTCGGCACGCGCGGCAGTCGCCCTACCGACCCTACGCTGGCGCCTGATGAGATGACCAGCGGCCCCTACAAGTTGGAGGGGGGCAGTCGCTTTGAGCAGATTCGCCAACTCGACCTGGTGCGCAACGCCTTCCTGAACAACGTCGTCACGCAACGCACCCATGCCGAAGTCAATCCACTGAAGATCAGCGCGGCGGAGATCGCCGAAGCGCGCATCTACTTGGGCAGCGAGGCGCTGGCGTTGGGGTTGATCGACGGCGAAGGAAGCCGCATCGAGGGCATCGAGGCTGTGGCCGACCTTGCCGGGCTGAAGCGTTATCGCGTCGTCGACCTGCCCACCTATCTGAATCTAGAGCCGGTTGCGACCTCCGGCGATCTCTTCGGCGCAGCGCAATCGCTGCTGGCGGAAGCGCCCGCCGGCGCAGTACTGATGCTCGATTCTCGCATTCCCTTCCCGGAGAATGCGCCGACGCAGGGGTGGAAGCATCTGCGCAAGCCCCGCGCAGGCCTCGACGCCATATGGACGGACGCCACGAGCCGCACCGACGGAGCCGCCCCATGAGACGAAGCACGTTCTGGCTGCTAACCTTCATCCTTGGCCTGCTGTTGCTAAACGCACCGATCGCCTGGCGTTATCTGGCAACCCTCTCTCCGACTAACAACTACGCACCGCCGGATATTCCCACCGCCGCCATCGCAGCGACCCCGATCCCGACATCAACTCCTGCGCCTGCACCGGTCGCCGGCGAGCTTCAGGAAACGCCGGTCAAGCGCGGGCCGGTCGTGGTCGATCTGGCGCACTACTCCGCCATTCGCCGCGATCGCTTCCAGCCGCTGGCCGACGCCCTGGCAGAGCGCGGCGTCGATCTGCGCTTCTGGCTGCCCACCGTCCCGCTCGAAAGCGTGCGTTCTTTTCTCGAATTTCCCGACCAGTCCGAAGCGTTGCAAAAAATTTTGGCCGACGCCAGCGCTCTGGTGGTCGTCAGCCCTTTTTTCCTCTACAACGAAAAGGAAGTCCAGGTCGTCGAGCGCTTCCTGGCCGACGGCGGGCGGTTACTTGTGATCAGCGATCCCGACATCGAAAGCGACGCCGCGCGCGACACCAACAGCCTGGCGAACGCCTTCAACATCGTCTTCCACGAAGACTATCTCTACGACACCGTCGACAACGACGCCAACTACATCTTCTTCTTTCAGGGCGACTACTTCGATCAGGCGGCAGGACTGAATGGCAGCCGCATTGCCTTTTACGGCGGACGTAGCATCGGCGGCGCCATGACGCCCCAGGTGCGCAGCGCCTCCACCACGCTCAGCAGCCTGCGCATCGGCCAGAGCAACTTCACAACGGTCGCCATCGGCGGCGTGCACGCTGCCAACACCGCCGGCCGCGTGTTGGCGCTCAGCGACTTCGACGTGCTGACCGACCCGTACGTGGCGCGACACGACAATCGACGCATGCTAGAATTTGTCGCCGATTTTCTCACCGGCGGCGCACGCATCCAGACGATCGCCGATTTTCCCGCTTTCTTCGGAAAGACGGTAGCCCTGGTCGTCGACAGCAGCGACCCGGTTGGCGCGCAGGCGATTGCGAAAGCGGCCGAGTTGCAGCGCCTGCTGGAGCTTTCCGGCCGCTCTTTGCAGCTGGGCGCCACCCGTTGGCTGACCGACAGCGCAGCCGGCGACGCCGATCTGCTCTATGTCGCCCGCTACGAAGATGCCGACCGCTCCACCACGCTCCTGACAGACGTCGGCTTTACGCTCGAAGAACGGGTCATTACCCCCACGGTCGGCGCGCCGCTTTCCACCCCGACCGTCACCGCCACGCCCGAACAGGAGCCATTCCCTGCGCTGCCTCCAGAGAACAAGACGCCGCCGACGCCGGAAGGAACGCCGGAGCTTCCTCCGTTGACGCCCGTCCCCGATGCGCCGCCTACGCCGACGCCGATCTCCACTCCGCTCACGCTGACCACTGCGCCCCGCATCGAAAGAGACGTAGGGAAGGTCCTTGTGCAGGCACCAACGCCCGGCGAAACGCCGTCGCCGACAGAGGAGCCGACGGCTTCACCCGACCAAGCCGGAGAAACGGACGTTCAGACGGAAGCAAACGTAACCGCCACGCCGCAGCCGCCGGACGCTCAAACGACGCCAGAGGCTACGCCATCCCCCGAACCAACGCCTACGACTCAACTTTTCCTCGTGCGCGGGGACGGCATCCTGCTGCTGGCAGAGGAAACGCAGCTCTTCATCCAACGCATCGAAAAAAACAACCGAAAGATCGTGGCCGTGCTTGGCGCCGACGCCGGCGCGATCGAGGCGGGGCTGACGCGTCTGCTCAACCGCGAATTTTCCGGCTGTCTCATCCAGGATGCACTGGTCATTTGCCCCTATCAGGCGGACGCCGGCGCAACGCGCAGCGCCGCTGCGCCGGCCTCGCCCCCTACGGAAGCAGCGCGCCCTACACCCGCTGCACCGAGCACAACGGAAAGCGGCGACATTCTGATTGTGGACGACAACCGCAACGCGGGCGAGAGGGAGAGTAGCGAGGCGGAGCTGTACGCAGCGCTGCTCTCTCGCGCAGGGTATGCGGTCACGCTCTGGTCGACCCGTGAGCGGGGCTATCCGACGCCGAACACGCTTCTTGCGTTTCGCTGGTTGATCTGGAGCGACGCGCTCTACGAACGCAGCGGCGTGCGCGGCGAGGCGCTACAGGCTATCGGCGCCGTCATCAACAGCGGCGGCAAGGCGACCATCAGCAGCCGAATGCCTTTCTTCGGCGTCGGCGCAGAGCCTCCCTCGCCGATCGCCGACGTCGTGATCGACCCGGCTGCGCCGGACCTGGTTCAGGGGCTGCCTGACGACCCCATCGCCCTGCCCGAGGGGTCGCCTCCGGTAATTCCGCTCACCCGCAATCCTGAGCAGACGACCAACGCCACGATCGCTCTCCGTCGCGGCCCGGCCAGCGCCGCTGCCGAAGCACCCGTGATGATGCTCTTCACCGACGCAGGCGCCGAGGAGCCGAAAGGCGCCAAATTGCTGATCTTCGGCATGTCGATC
>JANWYX010000385.1 GCA_025055055.1 Caldilinea sp.
TGCGGAGAGGCATCGTTCACGATCGCCGGCCATGGCATGCGCAGTCATCGCGATGATGGGTAGGTGCTTCCCGGTATGCCTCTCTCGCTGCCGAATAAGACGTGTTGCCTCAATGCCGTCCATCTCCGGCATATGCATATCCATCAACACAAGATCGTAGGGTTGTCGTTGCAGCGCTTCCAACGCCTCGAGCCCGTTGCCGGCGACGTCAGCACTGCACCCGAACTTCTCCAGCATGCGTAGGACAACCTTTTGGTTCACCAGGTTGTCCTCGGCCAACAAGATGCGCAAGGGGGCGCAATACTCCGGCAGCGCAAATACGTCTTCCGCCTCCAACGGCTGAGGAGAGTTCGTCGTAGGCGCAGAGAGGAGTCGTTCTAGGACATTGAGCAACTGGCGATGTTTGACCGGACGCACCAGGTAATGGCCGCCATGCCAGATTTCTTCTTGCGCCGGCGTCTTGCCAAACGTCTCAATCGTCACCACAGGGCAACGCATCCGTTGCTCGAGCTGCAGGGCCGAACGAAGAGCAGGCTCGGCGTCGAGGAGGCGTCTATCAATCAGGAGCAGATCGGGCGCGCAACGCGCATGGTGGAGCAGGGTCAACAGTTCATCGGCGGTCGTTGTACTTTGCGTGATGGCGCCCCATCCCTGCAAGAGCGCCGTCATTGCAGCCAGCGCTTTGGGATTGGATTCTGCCACCCAAATGCATCGATCGACAAGGAATGCCGTGGAGCGCAGAGGCTCCGATCTATGCGCCCGTTGACTCAGAATCGTGCAATGAAACGTGGAGCCTTTCCCTAGTGCACTCTCCACCCAGATGTCGCCGCCCATCAACTGTGCAAGTCGCCGGCTGATGACAAGCCCCAGACCGGTACCTCCGTATCGTCGCGAGAGGGAAGGATCGATCTGGGAAAAGGGTTTGAACAGTCGATCAAGCTGGTCTGCAGCGATGCCAATGCCTGTATCCTGAACGGCGATGCGGAGACGGAGATGCTCGCCTTCAGGTTCAGCGGTCGCCCTCACGATGACTTCACCCTGATTTGTAAATTTGACGGCGTTGCCGACCAGATTGACCAGGATCTGGCGCAGTCGGGAGAGATCGCCCATGATCCATGGCGGAACGCTCTCGTCGATCTGGTAAATCAACTCGATGTCTTGAGCGGCCGCCTTGCCGGCAAAGAGTTCAAACGTCTCTTCGATGCAGGTCTCGAGCTGAAAAGGATGGTTTTCAAGCTCCAGGCGGCCGGATTCAATTTTCGAAAAATCGAGAATATCGTTGATCACGGAGAGAAGTGCGTCGCCGCTGGTGCGGATCGTCTCGACGTAATCCTGCTGTTCGGGCGTCAAAGGCGTGCTGAGCAGCAAGCTGGTCATGCCGATGACGGCGTTCATCGGCGTGCGAATCTCGTGGCTCATGTTGGCGAGAAAGATGGATTTGGCGCGGTTGGCTGCCTCTGCAGCTTCGCGCGCCTGCTGCGCCTCCTGAAACAGCCGCGCATTCTCCAGTGCAATGCTCACCTGATCGGCGAAGGTCTGCAAACGCCGTTCATCTTCTTCGGTGAAGAAATTCGGCGTTCTCGCATCAAGCGACAAAAAGCCGATCACCTCGTTGCGGCGGCGGATTGGCGCGCCAAGATAGCTATGGATCCATTCCGCTCCCGGCACGTGGAGCCAGTTGGGGTCTGTGTGGGTATCGGCGATCCGCACCGGCTTTTGCAACGTGCACATGGCGCGTAGATTGGCTACGGCGGCGACTTCGTAACGAAGGAAAAGAAAGCCGGAATCCAGTGTCTCCTGAGTGTAGCCGGCGGCGCGAACCACCTGGGCATGGGTGCGGCTTTCGTTGAGGAGCATGATATTGGCCGCATCATGCTGGACCACGCGTCCCACATCGGCAAGCAAGCGATCGAGGATTTCGTCCGGATCGAGCGAAGTGATCAACGCAAGGGTGACGTCGTGCAGCGCCTCGATGAACTCGCGCTGGCGCCGTTCGCGCTCTTCCGCGCGTTTGCGCTCGACCAGCTCTTTCTGTAGCGTCTCATAGAGTCGTGCATTCTCCAGCGCCTGCCCGACAGCCCTGGCAACGCTTTGCGCGATTTCCAGGTCCTGTTCGCGAAATTGGCGCGGCGCGTGCCAGTCGATGCCGATGGTGCCCACGATCTTTTCACGGGCGAAAAGCGGTGCAATCAAGAGCGAGGCTGTATGGCGTCTGCGCATCAGCTCGCGGATCGGCTCCATGCGCTCATCGTTCTCGACGTCGGCGACGGCGAGCGGACATCGATGCTTCAGCACATACTCCGTCGTCGGATTGTTGCGCACAGGGATAGTCTGGCCGATGGCGCTGCGGGCCGGGTCCGGAATATATTCCGCCGTCACCACCAGCATCTCGCCTGTGTCGTCGAGCAGCGCAATGCCCGACTGCGGCGCTTGAAAATGCTGTGCCAGATCGCGGCAGATATGGCTGAGCGCCTCCTTCAGATCGAGCGTTGAGGCGTGGAGGATGGCGCGGTTGAGCAGCTCCATCTCGCCAAGGCGCTGGGCCAGCGCCTGCTCGGCGGCCTGGCGCTCGGCCAGTTCGCGGTTGATGCTTGCATAGAGTTGAGCGTTCTCGAGTGCAATCGCCGCCTGCCCACAGAAGGCGCTCAGCAGTTCGGCGTGTGCAGGCGTGAAGGCGTAGGGGCGTGCGCTGTTCAACGTGATAAAGCCAAGCGCGCGTCCACGCCCGACGATCGGAGCGCCGACGGACGAGCGAATCCAGCTCGCCTCGGGCAATTGCACCCAATCCGGGTCGGAAAAGGTGTCCTCGATAATCATCGGCTGCAATGTTTGTTGCATGATGTGTAAGTTGCGGAAGGCGTTCAGCGAGAATGTGGCGCCGATTAAACCGGGATCGGTGCGCCCCCCGGCGCCGGTGGTCGCCGAACGCACCAGCCGAGCACGTTCTGCCGTCTCATCCAGCAACATGATGTCGGCGGAGTCACTCTCCACCACCCGATTGACATTACGCAAGATTCGGTCAAGCACTTCGTTGAGGTCGGGAGAGGTGGTCAGGGCCTGCATTGTGTCTTGAAGGGCTTGGAACAGGTTTTGTTGCGCCTGTAACGCCGTCGAGTCGATGGGATGACGATCTTTCAGACTGCACATCGCCAGCCATTGGAGCAAAGCGATGATGACACCTCCCGCCACAATGCTTGCGCCGATCAGCGGCTCTTTGTCCAATAGACCTCCGCCTAATCCGGCAAGGAGAATGGCAATACTTAAAATAATCTGACCAGAAAAACGCCTATAGCCGGGATTCATGCCAGATCATCCGAACATAACGTGTTAGAGCCTCTCGGCTAGATATGAAGGTGCAACGCAGCGCATCTTCATATGTATAGGCAACAGAAGTGTACAGCCAACAGAGGGCGTCCTCCATAGATTCCATCCAAATCATCATAGACTTCATCGTCTGGAAAATGCAACAAACTTTTGTTGCATTTTCCCATAGGCCGGCACCCTCTGACCGAGTCCACTTTTCCTTACGAAAAGGGAATTCAACTAAGATAAGTGTCACAGGATCAAATCCGAAAAATATGATATAGTGGACACAATCGATGCCGGCAACAACTCCACGAAACCGATCGCTATCAACCGACGTCATCTTAGATGATGTCATCTTAGATGACGGCACCCAAAGAAGATAACGCCATCCAAGAAACGCCATCCAAGATAAGGCTTCCGTTTTTTGGTGGCGCATCCTTCCTGTTATGATGATCGCAAAATAGAATCTTGGCCTGGTTCCGATGGACGGATTCAACGAGAAAGGTGTTTTAGGCAATCGATCGTTCACTACATCCCTGAACACATTGTCGCAATCAGGTGAACTGTTCGCGAGGAGCCGATGTAAAGCGAGACGAATGTGTTGGGGTCGCTAATTCAAAATTGCGTTTTGTCCGATCAGCTTACAGAAGCGCTTTTTGTATTGTCGCCTTCCGGAGAAATTCTCCATGTCAATCAAAAAGCGCTGCACTTGATGCGCCTCGAAGGCGATTTCAGCGGGCGACGCTTTGCGCGATTGCTAGGCGGCGGACAGGCCAGACGTCATGCCTCGCTGATTCGTCGCGTGCGCACCCACCGTCAAGAGATCACGGTGGAGCTACCTCATCGATACAACGCCGATGAACGGTGGTTGCGCGTGCGCTACACTCCTCTTGGCAATGAAAGCGGAGACGATCTCGTCATTCTGGCCTTCGTCAGCGATGTAACGCAAGAGGTTGAACTACGGGAGCGCCAAAAACAGATTGCCGAGGAGCGCGATCTGCTTTATCGCGCCGGCGCTGAGCTGGGGCGCTCCCTTGACCTCGACCACATCTTCACCTCGATGCGCAGTCTGATCGCAGAACGCATGGACTGCGATGTGCTTTATCTCTCCTCCTTCGATCCTGAAACAAAATTGATCACCTGCCTGTTCGCCTGGCAGGACGGCGAGGCGCTCGACATTACCAATTTCCCTCCCGTCGAGTTGGCGCCGGAAGGAAAAGGGACGCAAAGTCTCGCCATTCGCACCGGGCAGTCGATTCTGCTCACCGATTACAATGCCCAGCGACGCACCAGCAGCAGCTCCTACTACATCAACAAATCCAGCGGTGCCCAGGCGATTGAGCCGACGCGGGTACCCGAAGAAGATCCGAATGTGCCGCGTTCCGCCCTGATCGTGCCGTTGAAGCTCGGCGACGTTGTGCGCGGGGTGATGCAGATCTTTAGCTATCGTATTCATGCCTATCGCCAGCGTGATTTGCGCCTGGTCGAGGCGATCGGCGCACAGGTATTGGTCGCCGTCAACAATGCGTTGCTCTATCGCACCGTCCTGCAAGAGCAGGCCAAGCTGGAGGAGCTCAATCGAACGCTGGAACAGCGCGTTATCGAACGCACCGCCCGACTGGCCGAAGCGCAACGCATTGCCCATCTCGGCAGCATCGAAATCGATTTGACGAGCGGGATGGCAGTCCTCTCTGAGGAAGCCTGTCGCATTCTGCGTATTCCGCTGTATCAAAACAACCTTCCCCTGCGCCGCCTCAGCGATTTCGTCCATACCGAAGACTTGGACCGCATCCTGGACCTGTATCAGCGTCGGAGCATCGATGAAACCTATGCG
>JANWYX010000403.1 GCA_025055055.1 Caldilinea sp.
TATTTCCCAATCCGCGCCCAACGAAGCCCGGTTGAAGTTGTCGCTTGCAATTACCGCGCCGCGCGGCATGTTACGGCCTCATGATGGCAACCTGCGTTCGGCGGAACCTGATGCCAGCCGCTGCCCGCAATGACAAATCCAGGCAGCGTATACGGTGGAGCCCATCCTGCCGGCATTGCGCGTGCCGTAGCACGCGAGAACCGGCTCCACGCGCCCCCTCGAACGCGCGGGCCGTCAAGCGTGCGCATCACTCGTTGAACGTCAACCGCAGGCTGACCGGCGTACTCGCCACAGCCGCCTGCATCGACAGCTCGAACCGGGTGGCCGATCCAGCCGAGCCCATGCGTGCGATGGCCTCCTGAATGCTCGCGGCGATCACGTCGCGGCCGCCGTAGGCTTCGAACGCACCAGCCACGATCGGGTCGTCGTAGCCGCCCGGGGCCGCACTCCAGCCGGTGCCGAACGTCGTGGCAGGGTTGATCGTGTTGTTGTGATCCACCTGCTCGACGATCACCGTGCCCGTCAGGCTCGGAGTGCCACTCGTCACCCGGCGCAGCCGCCACGTCACCGCCGATGCCGCACTGCCCCTGCCCATGGCCTCGATGCGCACCAGTTCGATGATCGTGTCCGACGGCACCAGCACCGTCAGAACCGCCGCCTCAGAAGTGCCTACCGTGATCGACGGCAGCCACACGCGATACTGGCCCCTCATGACAGGTACTCCTTACGCAACAGATCAGGCTCCCTATGGTAGCGAACGCACGGGTGCTCGTCTTCATCGAACAGATTTACCTCGTGCGCCGTAGCGCCGCAGAAAAAACACCGAGCGTCATTCTCGCTGCTAACGGCAAACGCATACGAGCACACGTCCACCGCAGCCTCCAGCGCCAGCGCGGCAAAAGCCCGAACTTTGGCGCTCGAAGACTCCTCGGCCAGCCGGTTCAACGCCTCCAGGAGCCAGGCCCCGGAGACTCTGCGATGCGCAGTCTTTTGATCCACGCCCGTAACCCATTCATCTGGCTACGCGTAAAAACGATCAGCGAAGCGTTTTCGAAAACATTCGGCTCCAAAAACGCGCTGCGCACCATCGTCGCAAGTCGAGCGCGGGCGTTGATGGCACGCACTTCGGCGTCCCGCTCCGCCCGCGTCAGCCTGCGACGTCGCATCAGGGCTTCAGTTCCGGCGTGCCGAAGATGATCTCGCCCCGCTCGGCCTCAGCTTCGACGACCTCGAGCGCCCCGCTCATCTCGACCGGTCGGACACCCTCGCCGAGGTCCGCATCGAACGTGGCCACGATCTGGGTCACTCCCGGGTTGCCCGAGATGACCATCGCGGACATCGCATCGATGCGGCTGATGGTGGCGACATTTTCGTCCGTGCTGATGAACTCGACCTCGCCGTCGATGCGTGCCGGCCGCCCTGCCGCAGTCAGCGGTCGCACCGTGACCTTCACCTGCTGCTCGTTCGTGATCCGTGCCATGAGACCCTCCACAAAGGTTTGTCTACCGAACGTCCACCGATAGGTGAACTCCTTGCCGCGCTCTCGCCATAACGGTTTCAGGTCGGCAAGAATGCGTTCTATCGTCGTGCGCACAGCACCACCCGGTTCGGCAACGCAGCGTCGAACCCAAAGTACGGCTCGACCCCGATGCTGGTGATGCACGGGGAGCCGATCGTCGCCTTCTCGGGCTGCGCAACAGTGCCCCGCGTTGCGCCATCCCACGCGAAGCTCTGCCGACGGATGCACTTGCCACTGGCGTCCTTGTCCTCGGCCGCGCAAATCGTGGTGCTTGCAACAACCCACGTGGCAACCGGTGGCAGAGTCGGAGGTGGAGGCGTCGGCGTCGGAGTCGGAACCGGCGGAAGTGTGGGCGGAGGCGGAGTCGGAGGAGCCGGGGTCGGGGTTGGAGTCGGAGTCGGTGCAGGAGTCGGCGCAGGAGTCGGTGTCGGCTTCGGCGGATTAAGCGCCGCCACATGCGCACGCAGCCGGTCCTGCAACTGCTGGCACACGACCGCAAAATCCCCGGTCGCGGCCTTGCAGTCGCCCGTGACGTGCTGCGTCCAGCCGTCACGTGCCGCCTTCTCGCGGTCCGCAGACAACAGGAAGTCCCGCACGCGAGCCGAGAAGTCGCCGGCCGTCCAGCACTGCCCATGCACGCACGCGAACCCGTGCGCAGTGATGGTGCCGTCTTCGCGGCGGCACCCCCACCACAGCAGCCAACCATGTCCGGTTCGCTCGGCACGGGGCTGCACAGCATCACCCCAGAACAACGGCGCGCACGGCGGCTGCGGCTGCTGCGATCTACCAATGATTGGCCACGCAACGATGAGCAGCGCCGCAACGATAGCAACGGCCAGCCACAGAATCGCTTTCATGTCTTTCATGACACACCCATGATCAGTCACGCACCGGATGCGAACCGTTCGATTTCGTCCAGCAGCGCGTATGCCTCGCGCATGCGACGATCGAACGTTATCGTAGCTAACGTGTATTCGCCGACCCTCGCCTTTTCGCGCGATTTCCAAAGCGCGGCGAGCTCGGCAAGCGTCTTTATCGCTTCGTCACCATACCGTTGCGCAACGGAGGAGCAACGCAACGAAGACGAGGAAGAAACACAGCTTTGCGACGCTCGAGACGATCCGCCATCGACTGGAGGATTGCCACCAGTCCCCGATTCCGTACCAGATGCAGGCGGCGATGTATCCAAGGGCGGCCCGCCACATAGCGGGGTTTACGTGTCACGCAACCTGACGCACGTCGAAAATCCCGGTCGGCGTCAGCACCGTAAAGCTGTTTCCGGACGTCACTGTGATGGAGGCCCCATAGTCGGCGTAGCAGACCAGATAGTCGTTCGGGCTGCCTGCCCCCTTGGCGTAAATCACCGTCCACCGAAACGGGCCGATGTTGCCTCCGGATGCCGTCCACGAAAAGTTGTTGGAATCGAACCGCCAAATCCCCTGCGGGCTGCCGGGCAGCATCTGAAACGTCAGCCCCGTCAACTGCTGCCCGCCAGCGACATACCCATTGCCGGTCGAAAGACCTGGAAGGTCAGAACGGTACTGGTGATTGAACCGGTCAGGGGCGTTGTTGGTCAGGTACGCCCAGAACTGATGCGTTCCGATCTGGATCGTGCCATCCATCAGGCGGCCAATCGCACGATCAAAAAACTGAAACACCGCCATGCTCAACCTCCGCTATCCGAAACAACGTCGCCCATCGGTACCGGTTTGGCGGCAACGACGTTGCCGTTGGAATCATACTCAAAAGCCAACTGCCTGTTCGCTTTCTGCAAGGCCAGCGCACGCTTGGCAGCGATCTCCGCCCCCTTCATGCGTTCATCGGATGCAATGCGCTCGCGCTCGATGGCTGCCTGCATGTCGATGCGGCGATTTTCGACTTCCACATACCCGAGCTTGGCCGCCTTCTCAATTTCCATCTTCTCGCGCTCGATGGCCGCCATCTGCTCGGCCTTCGCGCGTGCCGCCTCCTCGATCTGCGCATCGTCCGGCACGATGCCGCGCCAGTCGATTTCCAGCGCATCGCCGAGCACGCGCCGCAGCATCTCGGCGCGCCCCTTCTCCCCGATGATTTGCATATCCACCGGATTGGCCGTCAACTGCGCCGCCTGCAGAAGCGCCTGATTGCGCGCCTCGCGGATCAGGATCGTTGTGGCCCCGCGCGGCACAATCTGCACGTCGGCCTTGGCCGACATATCCTGGCCGTACAGCATTTCGTTGACGAACGCCATGTGCACGCTCGGCCTGATCACCATCGCATCGACATGCGCAATGGCGCGCCGCAGCCCCTTGGCCGCATTGTTCATCAGCATCGCCAGGCCAGAGTACGTCGACGCAGCACCGCCGACGCGCTCGTTGCCGTACGTGTACCTCGGCACTCCCGTCGCATCGTCGGCGCGCACTGACCACTTCTCGATCAACGCCATCAGCTCGGCCGCGTTGCTGTTGGCCTGAAAGAACCCAACCCCGGGATTGACGCCCTGCGTCTGATCCGACTTCAACTGCCACACTTTCAGCGGCGCAAACTCGATGGCGTTCTCTCCATCGGCCAGCCGATCCACGTGCACCCAGGCCTGCGGACCCGAAGCCCAGCTCATGTTGTCGGCAAGCGCGCACGCCGCCGCATTCACCATCTTCTGGCTTGTCTCGCACAAATCCGGGATGCTGCGCCCCCAAAACGACCCCGGCACGCGATCGAAGGACGCATTGAAAAACGGCCTGCGCCGCAGCGGATCGTTGTTGATCGTGCACCGGATGACGTACGGTCCGATAAGAATGGCCTCGACTTCGTACTCGGCCTGCTCGTCGATTTCGAGCGCCTTGTCGGGACGCCACGACATCAGCTTCCAGCCCGGCACCGACCCGAAGTAGTGAAGCGCATCGATGGTGCCGCGCGGCGACAAAAACGAGTACAGGCTTTCGGCCTGCAGCCGCCGCCGCTCGGCCTCCTGCCATATCCACCCTTCGAGATGACCCTCCGCATAGTCGTCGAGCGCCATGCGGATGGCCCGCTCGTCGTAGTCTTCCAGTCCAATGCAGTTGAAAAGATCGGCCCTCGTGTAGCGCCTGCGCACGATAAAGTCGCCGGTTTGGCAATCGCGCGCGTTCGGATCCGGATACACGTCAAAAATGTCGATCCACTCCCACGACTGCACGAGCTTTTCATGCGGCTGCACGGCACCGAACTGCGACCAACTCAGTTGACGCACCCGCTTGAACACCGGGCCGTGCAGCACAGCGGCCGGATACGTCACAAAATCCTCGATGAACGCATCCATGGCCTCGTCCCAGCCGCCTTCGGCCATCGCGTCGGCAATCAGCTTGCGCATGCGCCGCGCCGCTTCCCTGGCTTTGTTCTCCATTTCGGACTGCACGGCCTTGACCATGCGTTCCCATTCCTGCTGCGCGCGCTGTCGAAACTGCTCGAGCGTAGGCGGCTGTTCTCCGGCGGCAGCGGCTTCGGCCATCGATTGCGCAACGCGGGCGGCTGCCTTCTCCAGGATGCTCATCTTCACCGCCTGCGGCAAATCTGGAACCGGCGTCGGTTCCGTGTCGAACGGATAGTCCCCGACCGGCACCAGCACCTCGCGTATCCAGGCCGCAGCCGCCTTGCATTTTTCTTCGGTCAGGTCCACCCACACGATGTTCATCGTGCCGCGCTCCTGAAGCTGCGCGATTTCATTGGCCGAGTACACGCCGCGGCGGGCGCGCAGGCACTTCAGGAGCCGCTGCGTAATGCGCGCACGGGCGACCTTGTTGCGTTCCCAGGCCTTGCGGATATGGCCCGCAAGGGCGGACTCGTTTTCGAAAAAACGCTCCTGTTGCGTCGTTTCGTCTTCGGATTCGCCCTCCGTGGTTTGCGGCGGCGAGAACCGGACGAACGGCTTCAGATCGATTCCTTCGGCCGCCATACGGTCACCATACGTTCATGACCTGCTTTCTCGGCAGCGCCTTGAAGCGCCGCGACGTCGACAGCGCAGCAATGGTATCTGCCAGATACGTCATTGCCAACGAGTCGGCAAAGTCGGGCGATTCGACGCCCCTGCGCTTCATGTCTTTTTTCGATTCGATGATGTAGCGCATGCGGGCGTCCATCCCGTAGTTGACCGAGCACAGCTGTTCCTGTAACCGGTCGTCGTCCGGCAGTTGAGAAAAACGAATGGCATCGCGCATGCGCATCCACAGTTCGGCGCGCATGTTGGCGTACACCTTCGGGTCGGACGCTTCCTGTGCCGGATTGAACTCGGCCAGCGGGAATCCTGGAATGCGACGAAGTGCAGCGCATACGGCAGCGCCGATACCGGTTGCTTCGACGATGACCTGCTGGCAGGTCGGCCATTTGGCTTTTTCGTCCACCACGCGGGCGGCAAGGTCGATGCCGTCGAGTCCCGACCACGACATCTGCTTGTGTACTTTCGGTCCTTGCCGGATGGTAAGCACGGACAGGTTGTCGCCGAATTCAGCTGGGTCGAGCGCCATGACGACCGGATACATGGCGTAATCCGCTGGTTTCAGCACGCGGTTTCTGGCCTCGCGTACGTCGTCGGGGGCAATGACGCCGGAGTATCCGGCCCGCGGCGGCAGTCCGCGCACGCGGACGCGGAAGAAATCCGAATCCTCGCCGTACTCCTTGGCCCACGCATCGATCAGCATTTTGTTGCTGAACCTCGAGGTGCGGCTGTCGACTGTCAGATGAAACCAGCGGTCCGACTTGCCGGCAAAGATGTCGTAGAACCGGCCGGTCGAGCGCGTTGGGTTGCCGAATGCGCACCAGATGATCTGCGTGCCGGAGTCGGTCATCGCGCCTTCCGAGACGCGCCAGATTTCGTCGTGGATTTCGGATGCCTCGTCCATGATGAGCAGGACGCGGCGGCCCCGGTTGTGCAGACCGGCAAACGCCGCTGGCTGCTTTTCCGACCATGGCACGGCGTCGATGCGCCACTGTTTTTCGGTGCTGACGTCGGCGGTTTTGATGCTGGTGGCCGACAGGTTGAACAGCTTTTGCGCCACGAACATGTTGTGCCAGCGGGCCAGTTCTGGCCACGTCTTGGTCCGTAGCTGGGTTTCGGTCATGGCGGTGACCACGCCGCGGGTCAGCTCGCGGGTGGAAATTGCCCAGTGCACGATCCAGGCGGTCAGGGCGCTTTTGCCTACGCCGTGGCCCGATCGCACGCCGATCTGAACGACCGCGCCGTCGTTTCCTCCCTCGCGCAGCCGCCTGGCGATTTCTTCGAGGACCTGGCGCTGCCACTGGTCCGGGCCGGTTTCGTTTTCGAGTTCGGTGCCTTTCTGTCGCCACGGGTAGGCCCATTTGACGAACCCGACCGGATCGAACTCGAAAGACGCCAGTTGAAGGCAGACCTCATCCAGAATCTTGAATTCTTCGTGGATGTTTCCGCCGACTGCGATCCTGTGATCGCCTGCGGGATCGTCTTTCGGTCTTTGGTTGGCAACCCTTCGCTTGGCATCGAGCGATGCCGGATCGGGCAGGGGCGCTCCCATTGCCGCGCTTCAGTACGGCTTTTTGCTTCTGCTGCGTGCTGTGCTGTTGCGTCCAAAGGTCAGGGAGTCCCGGCCGGGCATCCACAGCGCTTCATCCTGGGGCCGTTCGTTGTAGGGAGGCGCGGCCACGCGCAGCTGCTGTGGCTCGATGACGGCGCGCACCTTTGCAGAGCGGGCCATGCCGCTGCGCACGATGTAGTCGATCTGCTGACCGCAGCCGGTCATCAACGCGCGTGTCGTTCCGGCATCGGGGATTCCAGGCTTGCCTTTCATGGTTCGCTCCGCGGCGCAACTCGAAAGCTGTGGCATGATGATAAACTGAACCTTGGGCAACGTTGTCGCCGGGACAGCCTTCGCAAACCTTCCTCCTTCGTCGCTGGCCATCAGTCGTCTCCTCCTGCGGCCAGTCGCACGGCGCGAAGGTTGCTCCGAACACGAACCGACCAAGGCGCGGAGCTAACCGGCGAACCTTTTTTTGCCACCCCGTGAAACCGGTCACGCAAATTGGCTAGTTTTCTGGTCTTGCATTGACCGTTGTGTTGTTGGCATAGTTGTCGTCGATGAAGGGGGGTAAGTCGCATTAGCCGGTTGCTGCGGGGTGCTGCAGGCCGCCACAAGGCCGCCTTCCTCCCCCTTCAGCGACCTTTCGGCCATGCGCCATGAGCAATGGCGCCAGCACCCCACAGCAACCGGCAATCTCCCTTTCACCAAAGCAGACCGACGTCTTTCCTCGGGGGGAGAAGCTTTCGATGTCCTTTGCTTTCATGCCCCTTTACACGGGCGACTACCTGCGCGATACGCGGCACCTGACCCCACAAAAACACGGTATCTATCTGCTGTTCCTGATGCACTGCTGGGACCAGAAAGGGCCGCTGCCGACCGACGAAAACGAGCTGGCCGGGATCGCCAATTGCAGGTCGGCAGACGAAATCGAGTCGATGCGATACGTGCTCGGCAGGTACTTCATCCGCATGGAAGACGGTTGGTACAACAAGCGGATGACAGAACTCATCGCCAGGTACCAAACCGTCCGGGAATCGCGCAGCAAAGGCGGCAAAAACAGGGCCGCAAAATTTGCTGCGCCGCAGCGTGCTCAAGCACTGCTTAAGCACTGCTCAAGCACTGCTCAAGCACCTATATATATAAAAGATATCTCTTTAACACCTGTACCTTTCGAATCTTCTTACGAAGATTCTCAAGGTACAGGTGTTGGTGATCGCTCGTTCGAGCCGAACGAAAATTCCGCGCTGCAGCACAAAGAAGAAGAGCAAGAAAACCCAACAAATCCAACAACTTGCAAGACCCAAACCGAAGAAGATTGTGCACAGCAGCGTGCTCAAGCAGTGCTCAAGCAGTGCTCAAGCACGATGCAAAGCAACATAGAAAGCAGCCTATTCCCTGAAGAATCAACGCCTTACGTTTTGCCGCGGTGCCCATACGAGGAGATCGTGGCGATGTACCACCGGTTGTTGCCGATGTTGCCGCGGTGCGAGGTGTTGACGGACACGAGGAAGGGCTACATGCAGGCCAGGTGGCGGCAGGTGTGCGCCGACGAAAGGCTCGACTACCGGCAAGGCCTCGAGTGGTTCGAAGCCTTCTTCGCCTACGTTGCCGACTCCAGGTTCCTGACCGGCCGCGCACCGGCAGCTCCAGGCAGAAAGCCGTTCCGCGCCTCCCTGGACTGGCTCATGCGCCCAGAGAACTTCGCCAAGGTCTACGAAGGAAGGTACAACGATGAAAAAGCTCGCTAAGCCACAGGACCAAAAAAGCACAGAAAACGACGCAATCACGCGCACCTGCTTCGCATTCGGATGCCCGCTTCCAGGATCGATCACCGACACCCTCTACGGCCCACAGTCCGAAGCCACCTGGCTTTGCAGGTTCCACCACGGCAAACCCTCACACGACTGGCCAGCCATCACCGAATGGATCACCCAAAACATCAAGAAAATCAACGGCTTGACAGCAGAAGAAAACCCACCGAACCCCTTCGAAAAACTCTCCCCGAAGCAGTGCAGGGCCGAAATCAAACGCATCCAGTCCTCACCCAAACCACCACCAACCCAATGGGCATTCAAGCTCAAACAGCTCGAGGCTCAGGGTAAACCC
>JANWYX010000180.1 GCA_025055055.1 Caldilinea sp.
CCACGCCGGCCGAGGTGGCCGTGGTGGACCCAGGACAGACGCCCGTCATCGGCGGCCTCTTGCCAACGCCCACTCCGGCTCAACCGGCCTCTGTCGCTACACCGTCGGGCAGTGCGCTCACGCGTGAGCTGGGCGAGGCGCTTTCTTTCCAACGCCTGCGCACGCAATTCTTCAACGGCGTTCGCATCAGCGCCGCCATTTTCATCGCGATCGCCGCCATCTTCTTCGGCAAACGCATATTTGAATGGGCCTGGCGCCATTACGGTTGACATCGACGGATGGCGGAGCTCAAAATGATCGTGGGGTTGGGCAATCCCGGCCCACAATATCGCCGCAACCGGCACAATATCGGCTTTCAATGCGTTGAGCTCTGTGCACAGCGCTGGGGACTTGCGCTCGATCGAGTGCAGATGCGCGCACAGACGGGCAGCGGCTTTGTCAAGCGCAATGGCGTGGGCCAGAAGGTCTTGCTGGTCAAGCCGCTGACCTTTATGAACGCCAGCGGGGAGGCGGTGGCGGCATTGGCGCGCTTTTATCGCATCGAGCCCTCGTCGATTCTCGTCATTCACGACGACCTGGACCTGCCTGCGGGCAAGTTGCGGCTGCGGCCGGGCGGCTCCTCCGGCGGGCAAAAAGGTGTACAGTCGATCATCGAGCACATGGGAACGCAAGAGTTCCCACGCATCCGCGTCGGCATCGGTCGCCCCCCGAACGGCATGGACCCCGCCGCCTATGTGTTGCAAGACTTCAGCGAGGAGGAAGAGACCATTTTTACGCCGCTGCGTGCGCGCATCGTGGAAGCAGCAGAGTGCTGGCTGTTCGAGGGCGTCGAACGCGCCATGAATCGGTTCAACGGGTGACGACTTCCATGCAACTTTCCGGTTTGCTCGAACTCCTGCCGCGGCTGCCCGCCTTCCGAGAGTGGCTGCAAACGCTGACGGCGCCGCCCGCTGAGCCCACGCCACAGGCTGTGCTTGCGGCCGCCCGCCCCTTTCTCGTCGCCGGCGCACGTATGCAGCGTTCTGCCCCTGTTGTTTTCATCACGGCGCGCAGCGAGATGGCGCAGCAAATCTGCGACCAATTGGAGATGTGGTTGCCACCGGCAGAAGAAGGAGGGCCGCCGATCCATCTGTTCGCCGAGCCGGACGCCCTGCCCTACGAGCGCATCCACTGGAGTAGCGTTACGCGCCAACGTCGCTTGACCGCGCTGGCTGCGCTGCAGAGTCGCAGCGGCCCCCCGCCGGTGATCGTCGCCAGCGCCCGCGCGCTGAGTCAAAAAACGTTGCCTGCGCGTGAGCTGCGCCTCGCCCTCCGCACGGTCAGGGTGGGCGCCGCCTTGCGGCTCGAGCAGATGACCAACGCCTGGGTGCAGACCGGCTACGCCCCCGCCGAAGTAGTGGAGGAGCCGGGGACCTTCGCCCGTCGTGGCGGCATTGTCGATGTCTGGCCGCCCAACCTGCCGACGCCGGTGCGCATCGACCTTTTCGGTGACGAGGTGGAGAGCCTGCGTCTCTTCGACCCCACCACCCAACGCACGATCCGCACCGTCGAATCGGTCGAGATCGGACCGGGCAGTGAGGCGCTGAGCAAATACGGTCCGCTTGCGCTGGAGCGCCTCGGCGTGCGCGCGGGCGATCTGCACGCCGCAGAAAACGTCGGCCTCGGACAAGAGGCCAGCCCCTTGCTCGATCCGGGGCTGCTGTTGGCGATCCGCGAAGAGATTCGACGCGAAGTCGAACATCTCGCCAATAGCCGCAGTTTCCACGGCATCGAATGGTATCTGCCCTATTTCTACAATCCGGCCGTCTCGCTGTTGGAGCATCTGCCGGCAGACGCCATCCTGATCGTCGATGACGCCCTTGACCTGCTCGCCACTCTGCGCGAACTGGATGCGCAGGCCCAAAGCCTGCACGCCGAGCTGGTGCAGGCGGGGGAGATTCCTCGTGCTTTTGTGCGCAGCACCTTCACCGCAGAGGAAATCCAGGCCAAGTTGCTCGAACGCAAGCCTGCGCTACTGGGCTACGGCGACCTGCACGGCAAGAGCGCCGGCGCCAACACGCCGCTGGCGCGCGCGTTTGCGCCAGGCCCTCGCTTCGGTGGGAAGCTTAAAGAGATTGCTTCAGATCTTGTCAAACTGCACAACGCGGGCCACGCCATCGTGCTCGCCACACGCCAAGCGGCGCGCATCGGGCAGATCGTGGAAGAAGTGCATCTGAGCAGCCGCGTCCAGCATGAACTGAAAACGGCTCCTCCACCTCGCAGCGTCACCCTGGTGCAGGGCATCCTTGGCGAAGGCTTCATTGTGAAAGGGATCGAAGCGAAGGAGGAGAGGAAAGAAAAGAGGCGAGCGGAAAAAACAGAGGGGAGCGGAGGCGCCTCGTTTAATCTTCACCTGCTCACCGACACCGAACTATTTGGGTGGAGCAAGCCTCAGGCGCGCGCTCGCCCCAAGCCGCACAGCAAAGTTGCGCCGGAGCTCTTCTTTGCGGATGTCAAGCCGGGCGACTACGTCGTGCATATTGAACACGGCATCGGCCGCTTCGAGGGGCTGACGCGCATGGCGCTGGGCGGCGTTGAACGCGAGTACCTGCTCGTCAGCTATGCGCGCGAGGACAAGCTCTACGTGCCGGTGCATCAGGCCGATCGCTTGAGCCGCTATATCGGCGCCAGCGACGCCCCGCCGGTCATCAACCGGTTGGGAACCGCCGATTGGCAACTTGTCAAAGAGCGCGCCCGCCGCGCTGTAGCGGAAATCGCCGACGACCTGCTCAAGCTTTATGCCGAGCGAGAACTGGTGGTGCGCGACCCGTATAGCCCCGACAGTCCGTGGCAGGAAGAGATGGAGGCCGCCTTCCCGTATCAGGAGACCGAAGATCAGCTCGTGGCGGTGGAAGCGGTCAAGCGCGACATGGAGTCGGAGCGCCCCATGGACCGCCTGATCTGCGGCGACGTCGGCTACGGCAAGACGGAGGTTGCCATTCGGGCGGCGTTCAAGGCGATCAACGACGGCAAGCAGGTCGCCTTTTTGGCGCCGACGACGGTGCTTGCGCAGCAACACTATCGCACAATCAGTCAGCGACTGGCGCGCTTTCCGGTGCGCGTCGAGATGCTGAGCCGCTTCCGCACGCCGGCGCAACAACAGAAGGTGCTCGAAGGGTTGCGCACCGGCGCAGTCGATCTGGTCGTCGGCACGCATCGCCTACTCAGCCAAGATGTGGCGTTCAAAGATCTGGGGCTGCTCATCATCGATGAAGAGCAACGCTTCGGCGTGGCGCAAAAGGAGCAGATCAAACAACTGCGCACCCAAGTCGATGTGCTTACGCTCAGCGCCACGCCCATCCCGCGCACGCTGCACATGAGCCTGAGCGGCATCCGCGACATGAGCGCCATCAACACGCCCCCTAAGGAACGCCAGCCCATCCACACCGTGCTCGCCGAATACGATGAGGTGCTGGTCAAACAGGCGATCCAGCGCGAGCTCAACCGCAAAGGACAGGTTTTCGTTGTCAACGACCGCGTGCGCGACATCTATCATCTGGCGGAGCGCATTCAGCGGCTCGTGCCTGAAGCCGTCGTCGCCGTCGGCCACGGACAGATGCCGGAGCGGGAGCTGGAAGAGGTGATGATGCGCTTCGCCGATGGTGAGATCGACGTGCTGGTCGCCACCACCATCATCGAAAATGGGCTGGACATTCCGAACGCCAACACCATCATCATCAACCGCGCCGACCATTTCGGGCTGGCACAGCTCTATCAATTGCGCGGGCGCGTAGGACGCAGCACGCGCCGTGGCCATTGTTATTTGCTATACGAAAAACATAAGACGCTCAGCTACGACGCCCGCCGCCGTCTGGAGGCGATCCTAGAGAGCAGCGAGGAATTGGGCGCCGGATTTCGCATCGCCATGCGCGACCTGGAGATCCGCGGTGCGGGCGACATCCTGGGCGCGCGGCAGAGCGGACACATCGACAGCATTGGCTTCGATCTATACACGCGCCTGCTGGCCCAGGCGATCAACGAAGCGCGACGTAAAAAAGAGCGGTTTGAGCGGGCGATGGCCCAGCACACAGAGACCATATCGTCGGGGAATGGGGAAAGCGAGTCTTTAAACGATGGAAAACTAACGCCCCCTGCTCCAACATCTCCACTTTCCCAGTTCTCCACTCCCACGATCGACGACCTCCCCTTCGATCCGGAAGACCCGCTACAGCCGCCCGTGCAGCTCGACCTGCCGCTTGATGCGCGTATACCAGCGCACTACGTCGAGGACGAGGCGCTGCGACTGCAACTCTATCGCCGCATCGCCGGCATCACGCGGCCGGAGGCGCTGGAAGAGATGCGTCGCGAACTGATCGACCGCTTCGGCGTCGATCCGGAGAGCGGCTCCGTGCCCGAAGAAGTCGACAACCTCTTCTTCCAAGTGCGCATCAAGACGCTGGCCGCGCGCGCCGGCGTCACCCGCATCGGTCGCGATATGGACAATCTGGTGCTGTACAGCGATGCGCTGGAAAACATGGATCGCCGTGCCCTGGCGCGACGTCTGCAGCTGGCGCTGGGGCGCATTTCCGAAGATGACGGCCGTTTTGTTGCGGAAGGGAGTGCGCGTGTGGGCCGCCGAGCCATCTATCTGCCTATCGATGATGCCGGACAGTGGCGACAGGCCTTGCTGCGCACGCTGGAACTCATGGCGATCGGTTGAAGGGAATTCTGCGTATCCCACAAATATCCCACACAGAATTGTGGGATATTTGTGGGATATTTGCAGAGCACTTTGCGGGATAAAGGCGGTTCGGCTCAACGGAGAATAATTTCGCGACCGACCAATAGGCTCTCGACTTCCTGCTTCGTGGTGACGATCAGATCTCCCTGTTGGCTAAGCGCCAGCGCCGCCAGTGCGACGCCATAGCGCAATCCCAATCTCAGATCTCCGGAGAGCCAACCGTAGAGCACGCCGGCGGCCAGGCCGTCGCCTGCCCCTAGGCGATCGATAATCATGGTGGGCAGCGCAGGCTGATGATAGAGCTGTACACCATCCCAAGCCACCGCCCCTTCGGCGCCGATCGACATCACTGCGATGCGGGCGTGGGTGCGCTCGGCGAGCCGCTGCACCGCCTCCTCGGCCGGGCCTTCCAATCCAAACAAACGCGTGGCGTCCGGTCGGCTACAGAAGATCAAATCGCAGCCTTCGAGTAGGGGAGC
>JANWYX010000015.1 GCA_025055055.1 Caldilinea sp.
GGCGATGAAGATGAAGAAGGGCTGGAGCTTGACTTCGACGCGTTGGAAGAGGAGGACGAAGAAGAGGACGAAAGCCTTGACGATTTGGATGTGGAGATTGAATAGACGCGGCCTCGGCACAGCAAGCTGCGTCTGGCGTCATCGAAAGATTGCAAAAGCGCCGGGTGTGCTCCCGGCGCTTTTGTTTTGCTCAGAACGGCTCACCGTCTGATTCGCCTTTACGTTTAGGCAAGGGAGCCTTCAGCTCGGCAGCAAGCAAAACAATCGTGCGCGACCGGACGCAATAGACATCGGTCTCCAGGGGGGGCGCCTGGGGAAGGGAACGAAAATCTTCCGGCGAGGGCAGACTGGTGTCGAGCACTCGGCGCCAATATGTGATGCTGCGTCGCGGCGGCGGCGGCAATGTAAACATGAGCGGCTCCCAATAAAAATTCGCAGCCACATAGAGCGCTTCGGTTGGGCCTCGAATTGTCAAAGCCAGGCTACGGGAATCGTAGCTCTTGTCAGGTTGATAGGGCTGCACGCCGTGCCATTCGATGCGGGCATAGTGTAAAAGCTCGATCAAGCTAAGGCCATGTCCCTCGTGAAAGATGTTCAGCTCCTTACGAAAACGAATCAACTTGCGGACAAATTCAAGGAGGTCAGGATGACGCCGGCAGAGATTCCAGTCAAACCAACTGATCTCGTTATCCTGGCAATAGGCGTTGTTGTTGCCGAGCTGCGTGCGGCGCACCTCGTCGCCCATCAACAACATCGGCACGCCGAGCGAAAGCAGGGTGATGGCAAAGAAGTTCTTGATCTGACGCTGACGTAACTGTTCGACCGCCGGATCGTCGGTGGGCCCTTCGACCCCACAATTCCAAGAGCGATTGTCGTTCATTCCATCTCGGTTATTTTCCTTGTTCGCCTCATTGTGCTTTTCGTTGTAAGAGACCAGATCGTTTAGAGTGAAACCGTCATGGCAGGTGACAAAGTTGATGCTCTGCTCCGGCCCTAAGTTGTCTGAGCCGTACAGGTCCGGGCTGGCGAAAAAGCGCGAGGCCACGACCTCCACCATACCCGGATCGCTTTTGACGAAAGAGCGCACGTCGTCTCGAAACTTGCCGTTCCATTCCTTCCAGTGATCGCCTAAAAAACTGCCCACCTGATACAGCCCCGCTGCGTCCCACGCCTCTGCGATCAGCTTCACGCCCGCCAGCACGGGGTCGGTCTCGATGTCCCATAAGATCGGCGGCGAGGCCAGCGGAACACCGTTTTCGTCTCGCGAGAGAATCGAGGCGAGGTCGAACCGAAAGCCGTCGACGTGCATTTTTTCAACCCAGTAGTGCAGGCTGTCGAGAATCAGACGGCGCACCATGGCGTTATTGGCGTTGAGCGTGTTGCCGACCCCGCTGTAGTTGGCGTAGCGAGCGCGGTCTTTTTCAAGAATGTAATAGGTTTCATTTTCCAGCCCCCGGAAGCAAAAGGTAGGCCCTACTTCGTCGTTTTCTGCGGTGTGGTTGTAGACGACGTCCAAGATGACCTCGATGCCGGCGCGGTGCAACGCCTTGACCATGTCCCGAAACTCGTTTATTGCTCCGAGCGGGTCACCGCTGACGCTGTAGTGCACATGCGGAGCGAAGAAGGAAACCGGCGAATAGCCCCAGTAGTTGACAAGGCCGGCGGGCGCGTCCTGAGGGTCAAACTGAAAGATAGGCAATAGCTCCACCGCAGTGACGCCGAGATGCTGCAGATAGGGAATCTTTTCGACCAGACCTGCGTATGTTCCACGCTTGGCCGGCGTCACGCCGGAGCTGGGATGGCGGGTGAAGCCGCGCACGTGCATCTCGTAGATAATGGTCTGATTAAAAGGGCGACGCAGTGGTTCATCGCCCTCCCAGTCATAGTCGTCGGCGTCAATCACGACGCTTTTCATCGCTTGCGCTGCGTTGTCGCCGGGGAGAGAGGCCGCTTTGCGACTATACGCTTTGGGGACGGCGACGCCGCGGCCGTATGGATCGAGCAGCACCTTCTCTGGGTCGAAACGCAAGCCCAGCTGCGGTTCATAGGCTCCGTAAGCGCGATAGCCATAGATTTGACCGGCGCGCACGCCGGGTACGAAAATATGCCAGTAGGAGAAGGTGCGGTTGCGCTGCGGGTGAAGCCGAATCGTGCGCGCAGGGATGGCGTCATCGACGCTGTCAAAGAAGAGCAGTTCCATCCCGGTGGCGCTGCGCGAGTAGACTGAAAAATTCACCCCACCGGGCAGAATCGTTGCGCCGATCGGAAAACTTTTGCCGGGCGACAGCGCGCTCTCCACTGCGTCTCCCATCGTTCCTTCCCTTCCAACACTCGCTTAGATTCTATCGGTGCACCTCTCCGGCTCCAGGGATTTTCCTAAGATCAGATACGACCGATACCGCTCGAAACCGAATTTCCCGTAGAAATCGATCAGCGTCGTCCAATCGATGACGCAGCCGTTGACGCCGTTGTCATGAAGGCGGCGCAGGCCGGCGTCGAGCAGGGCGCTTCCCAATCCTTGTCCTCTGCGGTCGGCGCTGACGCCGATCGAGCCGAGCTGCCCCCACGGCTTGGGCAGACGATAGGGGTAGAAGCGCTCGATCGGGCGCACAGAGTCGGGAAAGGTTAACAGACAGCATCCATCGATCCCGCGCTCCGTCCACAGCAACATATAGTCGGAAATGCGCCCACCGTCGGCCAAAGACATCTCAGCCTCATAGCGCCAACGACCCGGAAATTCGCGGCGCAAAAAGTCGAGCAACATCGACTCCTGCCCGGGGACGGCAGGCCGCACGGCGCACGGCGTCCGGCTCAGATCGCTCGGCGGTCGATACGTCGCCAAATTGGCGGCCATATCCCAGACTGTATCGATGATCTCATACCCATGGCGTTGAAAGAAAGACGCCACGCCGGTGTTCGGCGCGCCAGGGACGAAGGGGCGCAGACCGCCCCCGATCTGTGCGGCGCGACAGCCAGTTGCGACCAGCCAATGCTCTGCAAGGTTCAGGAGGCGGCGCCCGACGCCGTTGCGTTGAAAGGTCGAAGCCACCGCCAAAAGCTCGATCCAGCCTTCGCCGTGGGGGTTGACGGTGGGTTCTCCGTGCAGCGCCGAAGTCAAAGCGGCGCCGATGATCTTATCGTCGGCGTAGGCCAGGAAAACACAACGCCGGATGCCCGCCGATGGTCGCAAATTATAGTGCACAAATGCGTTCGAGATCGCCATGTCGGGCGCCAACGCCTCATTCCAAAGGTCGGCGATGGCGGCTGTAAGCGCAGCCAAAGGCGCGCCTTCGCCGAGATCGATTTTGCGAAATTCAACGGGAACGCTCATTGACTCTGTCCTTCTCACCTTCTAAAAAACATAGGATGGCGTCGCTTACGCCCTTGGCTGCCAGCGCAGATTGTTCGGTGAGCAGGGCGCGGTCGCCGCCCAAGAAACCCATTTCCAAGATCGCCGCCGGCGTGGTGGGCGCAATGCGACGGAAAGCATGATATTCGGTCATATTGTGGGTGACGGTGTTGGGATGATACGGAAGGCCGGTGGCAGCGGCATAGGCCGTGTTGATGCAATCCAGCAGCCGCCGATTGGTCTCCGGAATAATCGAATAGCGGTGCACCGCCGCTTTGAAGCCGCTGGCGTCGATGCAACTATCTACATGTAAGCTGAGCAACACGGCGACGCGCAGCCCTTGCAGCCGCGCATCGTATTCATCGAGGATCATAACGGAGGCGCCGGTGCGACGCAACCGTTCGGCCGCCAGCCCTGCGATCTGGGCGTTGACCTCCACCTCGGTGAGCATGACGGCGCCGTCTACATCTTCGCAGACTGCGCCGGAGTCGTAGCCGGCGTGGCCGCTGATCAGCGCCACGTCGCGATTCCAGGCGGCGGCCACGATCCCCGGTGGACGCAGGCCATCTCCATCCGGCCGACCAAACCCCAGCGTCTGCGCCAAGATCAGCGCTATGCCTGCCGCACTCAACAGCAGAACAATTAGAAAAATCTGAGACGCCCGCTTCAATGCGTCATATCGCATGAATCGAAATTCCCGGCGCCACATGAATGGCGCGTGACAGAACATCAAAGATCCATCCTGGAGGGAGGGCAGACCGCCTCACGGCGCGCGCACAATCGTCTGCTCGGCGAACGTTTTCAAGTCGATGTTGGCGCCGCAGACGATAACGCCGACGCGCTTGCCTCGCAACCGCTCAAGCAACGGCCCGCAGAGCGCCGCCGTCGCCGCAGCGCCGGCGGGTTCGACCGCCAGCTTCATGTCTGCGAAGAGCAGCCCCATCGCGCGCTGCATCTCGACATCTTCAATCAGCACGATCTCATCGACGAAGGTTCGGCACATCTCGAAGCTATAGGGCAGCGCGTAAGGCGCGCCAAGACTGTCGGCGATGGTGCGCACGCGGTCGATCGCCTGCGGCGCACCGGCCAGAAAGCTGCGGTGCATGGTGTCGGCTCCCACCGGCTCTACGCCGAAAACCCGGCAGCGCGGCTGAAGCTGTTTGAACGCGCACGCCATGCCTGCGCACAGCCCGCCGCCGCCGATCGGAATGATCACGGCGTCCAGCTCCGGTGCTTGGGTGGCGAACTCCAGACCGACGGTGGCCGTGCCGAGAGCGGTCAGCGGACCTTCATAGGGGTGGACGAAGATGCGTCCCTCCTCTTCTTGAATTTGCTGGACGCGCGCAAACGCCTGCTGGACGTCGGCGACCAACTCGACGTGAGCGCCGTAGGCTCGGCAGCGCGCCACACGAAACGGATTGGCGCTCTTCGGCATCACCACCCTGGCGGTGGTCCCCAGCAGACGGGCGGCGAAGGCTACGGCGATGGCATGATTGCCGGCGCTAACGGCGGTGACGCCGCGCGCCAGTTCGTCGGCGTCCAGGCTCAGCATGACCGTCAACGCGCCGCGCGGCTTGAACGAACCGGTGTGTTGAAAGAGCTCCAGCTTGAGAAAGACGCTCGTATCGGGGCCGACGATCGCCTCGAGATCAAGCCCTTGCCACTGCCAGACCGGCGTCTCTCGCACCAGATTGCCGAGCCGCTCCCGGTTCGCCCGGATTTCCTCGATCGTCGGATATTCCACAGCCTCTCCTTACATACGGAAGACGCCAAATTTTGATTCCGTCACCGGCGCATTCAGACAGGTGGAGAGCGCCAACCCCAACACCTGGCGCGTCTCGGCCGGGTCGAGGATGCCGTCATCCCAGAGCCGCGCAGTGGCGTAATAGGGACTGCCCTCGCGTTCGTATTTATCCAAAATGGGCTGTTTGAATGCCGCTTGCTCCTCCGGCGTCATCGGCGGTTCCCCGCGACGCGCCGCCTGCTCCATCTTGACGGTGAGTAGCACGTTGGCGGCCTGTTCTCCCCCCATGACGCTGATACGTGCGTTCGGCCACATCCACAGAAAGCGCGGGCCATAGGCGCGGCCGCACATGCCGTAGTTGCCGGCGCCAAAAGAGCCGCCGATGATGACCGTCAGCTTGGGCACGCGCGCATTGGCGACAGCGTGCACCATTTTGGCGCCGTCCTTGGCGATGCCGCGGTTTTCATACTCCTTGCCCACCATAAACCCGGTGATGTTTTGAAGAAAGAGCAGAGGAATGCGTCGGGCGGCGCACAGCTCGATAAAGTGCGTCCCCTTGAGCGCCGATTCACTGAAGAGGACGCCATTGTTGGCGATCACGCCGACCGGATAGCCGTAGATGCGCGCAAAGCCGCAGACGAGCGTCTGGCCGTAACGCGGCTTGAACTCGCGCAGCCGGCTGCCGTCGACCAGCCGTGCGATCACTTCGCGCACGTCGTAGGCGACTTTGAAGCTGCGCGGCAACACGCCGTAGATCTCCTCGGGCGGGTAGAGAGGGTCTTCAGGAGGAGCGAGATCGAGATCGACCGCCTTGCGCGTGTTGAGCGTGGCGACGATGTCGCGCACGATCTGGAGCGCCTGAAGGTCGTCCTCGGCATAGTGGTCGGCGACGCCGGAGATGCGCGTGTGAACATCGGCGCCGCCTAGCTCTTCGGCGCTGACATCCTCGCCCGTGGCTGCTTTGACGAGCGGCGGGCCGCCGAGAAAGATGGCGCCGACGCCCTTGACGATCACCGCCTCGTCGCTCATGGCGGGCACGTAGGCGCCGCCCGCCGTGCATAGGCCCATCACCGCCGCAATCTGAGCGATGCCTTCGGCGCTCATCACAGCTTGATTGTAGAAGATGCGGCCAAAGTCATCCGCATCGGGAAAGACTTCATCCTGCATGGGGAGAAAAGCGCCGCCCGAATCGACGAGATAGATGCAGGGAAGGCGATTTTCTAGTGCAATCTGCTGGGCGCGCAGATGCTTCTTCACCGTCATCGGATAGTATGTTCCGCCCTTAACCGTGGCGTCATTGGCGATGATCATACACTCGCGGCCGGAGACGCGACCGATGCCGGTGACGATGCCTGCGCATGGCGCTTCGTTGTCGTAAAGCTCCCATGCGGCCAGCGGCGACAGCTCCAGAAAAGGAGAGCCCGGATCGAGCAGGCGGTCAATCCGTTCGCGCACAAAGAGCTTCCCCTGCTCGGCGTGGCGGCGATGCGCCTTTTCGTCTCCACCGCGTCGCACCTGCGCCAATCGAGCGCGCAGCTTTTCCGCCAGCGCCCGATGATGGGCGGCATTGGCGATGAACTCCGGCTGAGTCGGGTCGATCTGTGTTTCCAAAACGTTCATGGCTTCCTGGGTTGTGCGCACTGTGTGAAATTTCCCTGTAGTATGGGGTCTCTCCGCTTTGACGTCAAGCCTGCAAAGAATGTTGCGCGCGCATATAGCCGAAAGGTTTGACGACGGCCTGCGGAAAAGCTACAATCTATAGATGGTGTTTGCCCCCTTAGCGCAGCGGACAGCGCAACTGCCTTCTAAGCAGTGGGTCGTAGGTTCGAATCCTACAGGGGGCGCCTGAATTTCCCTCATCTGAATCATCTTCTGACAAAGGGCGTGGGCGATGCAGATCGGCGTTGTATTCCCGCAGACAGAGTTCGGCAACGATCCGGGAGCGATTCGGGATTACGCGCAGACGGCTGAAGCGCTCGGCTACACCCATGTGCTGGCCTACGATCATGTGCTCGGCGCCAATCCGGAGCGTCCCGGCGGCTGGCGTGGCCCTTACACCTATCGCGATCCGTTTCACGAGCCGTTTGTCCTCTTCAGTTTCATGGCGGCGGCGACCACGCGGCTCCGCTTTGTGACCGGCGTTCTGATTCTCCCCCAACGACAGACTGCGCTTGTCGCCAAACAAGCTGCTACGCTCGACGTGCTTTCCGGCGGCCGGCTGCGCCTCGGCGTCGGCATCGGCTGGAATCCTGTGGAGTACGAAGCGTTGGGAGAGAACTTTCATAGGCGAGGTCGGCGATGCGAGGCGCAGATTCGGCTGCTGCGTCGGCTGTGGACCGAGCCGCTCGTCACCGTCCATGACGAATGGCATCACATCTCCGACGCCGGCATCAATCCGCTGCCCGTGCAAAGACCAATCCCCATCTGGCTGGGAGGGCACGCCGACGCCGTGCTCGAGCGAATTGCACGCTTGGGCGACGGCTGGCTGCCCAACTATCGCACGGCGCAGGAGGCGGCCGACGCCCTCGCCAGGCTGGACGTCTATCTGGCACAAAATGGGCGCTCCCGCCGCGATCTGGGCATCGAGCCTCGCCTGCATTACAAGGATGGCGTCGAGGAACGTCAGCGTCGCATCATGGCCGACTGGGTGACCGCAGGCGCAACGCATTTTTCGGTCAATACCATGGGCTGTGGATTTGTCAAGCCCGAACAGCATATGCAGGCGTTGGAGCGCTTTGCGCAAGCCATGCAAGTGAGCGCAAACGCGTCCACTTCAGAGGATGCGAGGCGTTGAAACCTCCTGCAGCCGTCAAACTTTGCTCTCTTCAATACATGCCACGCCTTCATTGCGAGGATCGTTCACATAGGAGCTGACAGGATATAGCTTCAGTCGTCCGGTGGGAAAAGGCCGAAACAAATGCTTCAACTGCGCCAAATAGGCCGGCGCGGCCTCCTGTCCATCTCCTAACCATGTCGCATAATCCTCCGGCGACAGAATCACCGGCATGCGGTTGTGAAGTCGAGCCACCTCTTCGTTGGCTTCGGTGGTCAGGATCGTGCAGCTCTCGAGCTCCTCGCCTTCAGGGCCGATCCAGCGCTCCCACAACC
>JANWYX010000193.1 GCA_025055055.1 Caldilinea sp.
ATTCTCATCAAGCGCGTCTATGAGCCGGCGCAGCCCGATGACGGCAAGCGCTATCTGGTCGATCGCCTGTGGCCGCGCGGGATCAAGCGAGAAGCGTTGGGGCTGGACGGGTGGCTGCCCGAGACAGCCCCGAGCGATGCATTGCGTCGCTGGTTTGCCCATGACCCGGCCAAGTGGAATGAGTTCCAGACGCGCTATTTCGCCGAACTCGACGCCAAGCCCCAAACCTGGCAGCCGTTAATGGAGGCGGCGCAGCAGGGAGATGTCACCCTCGTCTATGCCGCCAGAGATTCTCTCTACAACAATGCTGTTGCCTTGAAGCGATACCTGGAGCATGCGCTGGCCGAACGGAGGCGCAACGATGCCTGAAGTGCCGCGTGTCGTAATCGTCGGTGCGGGGTTCGGCGGGCTGTGGGCGGCCCGCACTCTGGCTCGCACGCCGGTGCAGGTGCTGTTGATTGACCGCAACAACTATCACACGTTCTTGCCCCTGCTCTATCAGGTGGCGGCGGCGGAGCTGGAGCCGGAGGCGATTGCGTATCCTGTGCGCAGCATGCTGCGTCGCATGCCGAATGTAAACTTTGCTCTGGCGGAAGTTCATGAGGTGGATCTGGCCGGTCGTCGCCTCGAAACTTCCGCAGGCGCAATCCCGTATGACTTTCTAATTTTAGCCGCAGGGAGCGCGCCTCATTTCTTCGGAACACCTGGCGCAGAAGCCCATGCAATGCCGTTGAAATCCATGGCCGATGCCATTGCAGTGCGCAATCGGGTGCTCCTGAGTTATGAAAAGGCGAGTCTAGAGTCGAACCCTGAACGTCGCAGACAAGCCCTGACTTTTGTCATTGTAGGCGGCGGCCCGACCGGCGTTGAGTTTGCCGGCGCACTGGCCGAGCTTATCAAGGGGCCACTGCGTCGGGATTTCCCTTCTCTATATTCTCCCCAAGGCCGCGTCGTGCTGGTGGAGGCGATGGACGCGCTATTGCCGGGATTTCCTCCTCATCTTCAGACCTATGCGGCGGAACGTCTGAGGCGCATGGGTGTGGAAGTGCGCCTGAGTGCGTCGGTGACTTGCGTCGAGGAGAAGGGTGTAACCCTCAAAGATGGAACACACATCGCTGCCGAAACCGTCGTCTGGACGGCCGGCGTGCGAGGGTTTCCACCGGCGGCGCATTGGGGGCTGCCGATAGCCAGATCGGGGCGAATCGCGGTGCTTCCCACGCTTCAGGCGCCGAATCATCCAGAGGTCTACGGAATCGGCGATCTAGCCTACGTAGAGCAGGATGGCTCTCCCCTGCCGATGGTGGCGCCGGTGGCGATTCAACAAGGAAGATTTGCAGCGCAAAATATCTTGCGCCAGCTGCGCGGCCAACAGCCTCTGTCTTTTCGCTATCGCGATCAGGGCGCCATGGTCACGATTGGCCGCAATGCAGCAGTAGTGCAATTGCGAAACCTGGAGTTCACCGGCTTTCCGGCCTGGATTCTTTGGTTGAGCGTCCATCTATTTAAGTTGGTTGGGTTTCGCAACCGCCTGTTGGTGATGCTTAACTGGGCGTGGGACTACTTCTTCTTCGAGCGAACCGTCCGCCTGATCCTTCCTTGATGGAGAGTCCCCCGCCAACAGCCAGAGCGCAATGACGCCGAACCAGAACTGGCTGCTCAGTTGTGGCGCATAGCCGGCCGCCGGCAGCAGCAACAAGGCGCCGGCGATGTTGCGCCGTCCGTTGCGCCAGCTCCAGACGATGGCGACGCTATAGAGCCAAAGCGCCACTGTATAGAATGGCCACGGCAGAGAAAGGGTCAACCCCTGCGACCAGATGACGATGGTGGCGGTCATGGCCGGAGCGAAGAGATAGGCCGCCGCAAAGAAGAGCGCCGGTGGGGCAGCTGCAATCCAGCTTTTGCAGTCGGCGTTGCGACCTTCGCTCCACCACAGGGCAACGGCGCCGAGCAGCACCAGCACTTCGCCCAGGCGGAAAAGTGGCAAGCCCCAACCTGGCGGGCCAGGCCAGCCTTGCCAGGCGTAGAGCGTAGGGCCGGCCTGATACAGCGCCGCAACGAGCATCGCCAGCGCCGGGATAAACCTCGTTAGCCGGTTCGTCCAACCGACGGTGAGCCAGGCCCTACGCCATACCAGCATCAACAGGACAATCAAGGTCAGGACGTGATATGCAACCAACCGGCCCGACGTCGGTAAAAAGG
>JANWYX010000080.1 GCA_025055055.1 Caldilinea sp.
AAGCCAGGGCTTCGTCGATCCGCGCGGAGGGGGGCGCTCTAGCTATCGTTCCACCATCAGCGATGTGATCGGCGGTTCGATCGCGCGCATCTTTCTGGCCGAACGTTTCGGCACCGTCATCCTCTCCTCGATCTGTCAGGTCGGCGAGCTGCGCGCAACAAAAACCCTGGCTGCACATGTGGAATCCCTGGCCGGCGCCGGCGGGCGCGTGCCCATCGAGCCGCTGGCCGAACTGGAGGCGGCGATGGAGACTGCGGAGATTCACTCCATCGACGCCGTCTTTGCCTGCGCGGCCGGCGAGCTGATCAAACGCACGCGCATCGAGGGCGACTCGCTCGGCGCTGCGGTGGAGGTGGTGGCCGTTAACCCACCGCCGCTGGTCGGTGACCCACTGTATCAAAGCCTCAAGGTGCGCATCATGGGCGCACTCGGGGGGCTGAACGCCGTGCAAGGCGTCGAGATCGGTGCGGGGTTCTCGGTTGTCGAACGCCGCGGCAGCGAAAACAACGACCCAATCCGCAGCACCGGCTATCAGCGCAACAGCCACGGCGGGCTGATCGGCGGGGTCACTACCGGCATGCCGCTCGTCTTTCGCGTCGGCTTCAAGCCCACTTCGACAATTGTCAAGCCGCAGCAGAGCGTGCGCAAAGACCTCAGCGAAGTCGAATTTCGTCTTCAAAAAGGCCGCCACGATCCCTGTGTCGGCGTGCGCGCCGGCGTCACCCTAGAGTCGCGTGTGGCGATCGAGCTGATGAACGCCGTGCTGATGCACGCCGCCATGCATGTCGACCCCGCCCACTTCCAACTCTTTGTTTGAGCCTATGGTCGCTGCTTCTCCTTCCGGTGACGGCCCCTCCATTTCGACGCCATTGACTCTGATCGCCATGAAAGGGCATCCGGCCACCGGCAAGAGCGCCGTGGCGGAGGCCCTTGCGCGGCGATTGCGGATTCCTCTGATCGACAAGGACGACGTCAAAGATCACATTTTGGATCTGTCCGACGCCAACGAACGCGCGTATCGAATTATGTGGCGGATCGCCGAAATGCAGCTCAGCTTAGGCCTGAGCGTGATTGCGGTCTCGCCCCTTTCCTATCCCGACGGGTATAAGCGTGCACTGGAAATTGCAACGCAGCAAGGCGCACGTTTGTTGGTCGTTGAGACCGTGCTTGATGAGGCCGAATGGCGACGGCGGCTCGACGCACGGCAGCCGGGCCACTCGACGCACAAGATCGGCGGTTGGGCCGCCATGCAAGAGATGCTGCGTCGCTATGACGGCTGTTGGCAATATCCGATCGAGGCCGAACATCATCTGCTGCTCGACACTGCGCAGCCGTTAGAGCGGTGCGTAGCCGCTGTGTTGGAACGGCTCAAAACGCCTTCACAGAAAGAGTCTTCCCTATGAATCCATCCGAACTTTCAGATGGCAACATTATCCTTACCGGCTTTATGGGCGTGGGCAAGAGCACCGTGGGCCGCCTCCTGAGCGAGCGTCTGGGGCGGCGCTTCGTCGATATGGACGACGTATTGGTCGAACGGTTCGGCAAGCCCATCCCCGCCATCTTCGCCGAGGAGGGAGAAGAAGCCTTTCGCGCCGCCGAAGCGCAACTCTGTCGGGAGCTGGCGCAGCAGCGCAACCTGGTCATCAGCACGGGCGGCGGCGCGCTGGTCAATCCGGAGAGTCGGCGCGCACTGGAAGCCAGCGGCGCAGTCGTCTGTCTTCACGCATCCGAAGAGGAAATTCTGCGGCGATTGGCCGACGCCGACGATCGGCCGCTGTTGCCGGGGCAAGCGCAAGAGCGGCGACGACGCATTCATCTTCTGCTTCAACAGCGCCGTTTCGCCTACGGCGCCATCCCTTATCAGGTGGACACGACCTCGCTGAGCGCCGAGGAGGTGGCCGAGCGCGTGCTTGAGGCCGCGCTCGCCAACCAGGAGGCGCCTGGGTTGAATCGCATTCCTGTGCGCTCCCCTTCGGGCGAGTACGACCTGTTGCTCGGCGAAGCGGTGCTCGCCCACGCCGGCCGCTTGCTCGTCAAGCGAGGTGTGCGCCCCGGCGTCGCCGCCGTCGTCACCAATGAGATGATTCTTCTGCACGCCGAGACGGTGTGCGCCGGCCTGCGCGCCGCCGGTTTCGAGCCGACGATCTGCCTCGTTCCCGAGGGTGAACAGCACAAGACGCTGGAAAACGTGCGGCTGCTCTATGATCAATTCGTGGCAGCCGGTCTGGACCGCCACAGCCCGGTGATCGCCGTCGGCGGCGGCGTCATCGGCGACATGGCGGGCTTTGCCGCCGCCACCTATCTCCGCGGTGTTCCGTTTGTTCAGGTTCCTACCTCGCTGCTGGCGATGGTGGACGCCTCGGTCGGCGGCAAGGTGGGCGTTGACCTGCCGCAGGGCAAGAACCTCGTCGGTGCGTTCAAGCAGCCGGTCGCCGTGCTGATGGATGTGGCGACGCTTGCCACGCTGCCGTCGGATGAATTCCGCGCCGGTCTAGCCGAGGTGGTCAAACACGGGATCATCGGCGCGCCGCAGCTTTTCATGCAACTAGAGGAGGAAGGGCCGGTCAATTTGCTGCAACTGGTGGCGGATGCCGTGCGCGTCAAAGTGCGCATCGTCGAACAGGACCCCTTTGAGCGCGGGGTGCGGGCGACGCTCAACCTCGGACACACCTTTGGACACGCCATCGAGCAAGTCAGCCAATATCAGATGCGTCACGGCGACGCCGTGGCGGTCGGCATGGTGGCGGCCGCCACCATGGCGGTCGAACTGGGAAGATGCGACCCCGCGCTGGCAGCGCGTATCTGTAACCTGCTGGAGCGATTGGGCTTGCCGACGAGCATCTCCGGCTTCAGCGTCGACGCAATTTATGCAGCTATGTTCCAGGACAAAAAGCGCATCGGCCAAAAGCTGCGTTTTATCATTCCTCAGGCGCTGGGAGACGTGACGATCATCGACGACCCGGGCGAAGCGATCGTGCGCCGCGCCATTGCGTCGGTCGTTGCATAGGTGACCATCGTGAGTGTCTTTCGGCGCGGTCGCTTCACCTGGCTCGCCTATTTGCTGCTTGCCTATTTCTCCTATTTGCAGGCCTCGCTGGGGCCGCTGATGCCTTTTTTACGCAGCGAGCTGAACCTCAGCTATGCGCAGGGTGGTCTGCACCTAAGCGCCTTCGCCGTCGGCATGATCGCCGCCGGCCTGAGCGCCGCGGCGTTAGCGCAGCGGATGGGACGGCGGATGGTGTTGTGGGGCGGCGCACTCGGGATGGGGCTTGGCGCGCTGCTCCTGATGAGCGGACGCCATGGAGCGATCACCCTCTGTGCTGTGCTGTTGATGGGATATCTTGGCGCACTGCTCCTGATCATGATTCAAGCGACGCTGTCCGATCATCATGGCGCTTTGCGGGCAACTGCGTTCACCGAGTCGAACATGGTGGCGGTGCTTTGCGCAGGGCTTTCGCCGCTCATGATTGGGCTGTGGGAGCACACGCCAATTGGCTGGCGCGGGGCTGTGCTGATGGGAGCATTGGCGCTCGGATGGCTCGCTTTTTTTTACAGACACACCGCCATTCCCGAGCGGCCGGTCTTCACGGGCCGGCGTGCCGTTTCAAACCACCTGCCTGCCTCCTTCTGGGGGCTTTGGTTTGTACTCATTCTGTGCGTGGCAATGGAATGGTGCATGGTGGCATGGAGCGCCGATTTTCTCCACACCATCGTCGGCCTCCCTGCAACGGACGCCGCTATGTTGGTGAGCGTCTTTTTCATCGCCGCTGCGCTCGGGCGTTTCGCCAACAGCCGCTGGAGCTTGCGTACGTCCCCGCGCGTATTATTGTTGGCAATGTTGAGCGTTGTGGCGATCGGTTTTCCTATTTTCTGGCTGGCAAAGTCGCCGCTTTGGGCTGTGATCGGACTGGGCGTCGTCGGTTTCGGCGTCGGCTCGCTTTTTCCGCTGGGATTGTCGGTGGCGTTGACCATCGCCGCCGAGGATGCGGAGTCGGCCAGCGGATGGGTTTCTGCAGCCATTGGGTTGGCGATCTTGGCCGCCCCTTTTTCATTAGGCGTGCTGGCCGATCACTATGAACTGACCACCGCTTTCGCTGTTCTTCTTCTATTCAACGTAGTTGCACTGTTTATCACGTTTGCAGTGCGTCCGGAGCAATTCTGATGGACGGTGTCACAAAATGCGCATTGCACGATCGTCATGTGGAATCGTCATGTGGAATCGTCATGTGGAGTAGTCTTGTAGCGAAATGGGCGCAGGTTGGCCGGTGCGTCGAAGCACTTCTACGCGTTTTAGTGCCTGTTGCACTGCTTCAGCGCCGTCAAGCACGGTGAGACGATTCCAGAAGCGATGTTGCTCGCCGGCGGCGAGATGGACAAGACGGCCGTGACGCTGCGCCCGATTCTGTCCTTCCGGCAGACAGTTGCCCGGTTCTACGCCGCAGACATAGGTTCCCTGACGGAAATTCTTCCACTGCGTGAGGTAGGGTGCATACGTGGCGTCCCACTCCACCATTAGGCCGAAGGTGTCTGAAGCCAATACCGCCGCCGCTAGGTTGCTCTCATCGAGCAGAACCTGGTGAAAGAAGACCTCCTCCAGATGGCGCGGCGCCGCGGCGTGATAGTTTGACCAATCATGCAGCGCCGACGCCGCCTGCATGTCGCGCGGAACCACGGCGGCGTGCGCCACATGGAGACGGACGCCTTCCTGCACGAGCGGATAGCCAAAGTTGAAATGATGGAGCAACATGAAGGGCGTCGGCGTATCGTAGCGATTTTCAACGACGTCGATGATCTCGACCGCCGGCTCTCCTAGGCCGAAACGCACCGTGCGCGTCAGATGGAGCTGCTCGCCGAAGAGCGAAGCTTCGGCCACCTCGCCCGTCACCTCGACGACGTAGCGTTCGGTCTGCCAGCCGCCATGCACCGCCACGTTGTAGGCGCGCAGTAAACTGAAGTCGCCATGCAGGTCGCGGAACTGACCGCTGCGCTCATCGCTTTCCGGCGGCCCAACATGGCGCAGCCCGCAGGTGACGAGCAGCCCCCCGTTGAAGAGGCGCAGCCAGCCGGCGCCGAAATCCGCCGCATAGGGAGACCCTAGGCCGATCCAAGTCAACGGGCGCCCATTGTGAGCCGCCAGCCAGATGTCCAGCCCGCGATCGGGCAGCAGCGTCAACGTCAGGCCGCTGCTGTTGTAGCCGTCGATGACGCGCAGTCCGTTAGGTAAGACCGACTGTCGCCAGTCGATGAACTGGCGCATGTCTACGCTGTGTCTTTCCAACGCAGAGCGGCTTTGGTCAAACATAGGGCTCTTCTCCGGTGCAGTTCTCAATACCCTTGTGCGCAAAGGCGGCGGCTGTTAAATTTCGGCTTCCTCCTCGAGACGTTTGCGGTCGACGATGACAATCTGCTGTCGCTGCATTTCGATCAATCCTTCGACGATGAACGCCCGCAGCGTGCGCCCGACCACCTCGCGCACCGTGCCGAGATAGTGCGCCATTTCCTCCTGGGTCAAGGGCGGAGGCGATTCGCCCCGTTCTACGGCCCTGGCCTGCTCCAGTAATAGTTTGGCGAGGCGACTGCGCACGTTACGCAGCGCCAGGTCTTGCACGTGGTTCACCAACCTTCGCGCCCGATGCGCCAGGTTTTCAATGATAGCCCACGCCAATGCCGGCTGGCTCAGCACGAGGGCGCGGAGATCTTCGCGTGCGATGCGCCAGAGCTTGACATCCGTGTGCGCCACTGCGGTGGCAGGGTTTGTTCCGCCATCCATCGCTGAGACATCGTTGAAGGTGTCGCCGCGCTGCATGAAATGCAGAATGTGCTCGCGCCCTTCCTTCGAGTAACGACAAATCTTGACGATTCCGGATTCCACCAGAAAGAGGCCCGCTGTCGGTTCCCCTTCCAAAAAGATCACCTCGTTGCGCAGGTAGGAGTGAGGCGTTGCAACTTCGGCGAGCGCGCACACAGTCTCGGGGGGAGCGGATCGTAGGAAGCCTGCTTGCCTCCACAGTTCGATAGCTTCAGTCCGTGAGGTACTCACATTTTTTATTGTACCGAGACAGGCGTCGCCTGACAACTGCAGCGTTTCCTGCAGCACAGTCGATAGAGAGCTGAGGATTTTTTGAGCGTTTGGGCAAGCAAGCATCTTCCAGGAGACTTCCCGCTTTTTGACAAGATCCCCCGGCAATGATGGCAGCCGCGGCTCGTAGCCGCAGGCTCCGGCGTACAGCCATGTTGCGCCGAAGGCGATGACTTAGGAGGATGACCTACCGGATCGCCTTTGACAATCTCAGATGCAGCTTCCGGCCGCACATGCTCGGCGGTGGGATTTGGGCGTCCTCACTCAGAGGACGCTGCGTGCATCTCCATCAGAGGTTTGACGCGCGGCCATGCGTGGATCGCAAACGCGGCCACGGCAGTTGCTTCCGCCACCCTTCCCAGCGTCAGCCATCCTGCTTCCCAGTTGAACCAACCCGCAAGCACCACCATCCAGAGGCCGACGTTCAACAAAAAGAACGCTACCCACGCCGGTTTTTCGTTGCCGCGCTGCGTCCGCCAACGCGGCAGAATCCAGAAGGCGACGCCAAAGGCGAGCTGCAGCGTCCATCCGAAAAGCAGGAACTCGATGTGGGCCGGCAGCAGGCGCCAGAACCAGGGCGCAAACGCGACGCCCTTGTTGGCGAGCATCAACGCGCCGAAGGTGAAGCCGAGCGCCAGATAGACCAGCGCAGCGCGCACGAACCAGATGCTCAGGCGGGGCATGTCACTTCTCCTTAATGCGCGGCCAGGTGTTGATGACAAAGGTCATTCCCGCCAGCCACTGCAACAGCGCCGAGAGCACAACCAGCCAGCCCCACCCCGACCAGGCGCTCACGAGCTGAGCAGGCTCCGCCGCCACGCGCAGCAGAAGCCCGAGATTGAGCAGCCAGAAGGTCGCCAATGCCAGCGCATCGTAGCCGCGTGGG
>JANWYX010000095.1 GCA_025055055.1 Caldilinea sp.
AGAGGAGTTAGACCTGACCGGCTACGGCGTGCGACCCGGCAAATGCGTGGACGACGCGTTGATTGCGCGCGTCTTTGGTTTGCGCCTCAACCTCAAAAAAGACCCCGGACAGCGTCAAACCTGCGGCTGCGTGACAAGTCGCGACATCGGCATGTATGACTCTTGCCTCTTCGGCTGCCGCTATTGCTACGCCACCCGCAATTTCGTCCGTTCCGCCGCCAACCATGCGGCCCACGATCCGGAGTCGCCTTCTTTGTTGGGATGGCACGAGGCGACCCACTGAGCTACTCGCCCAAAATTTGCACGCCTGAAGCCGTCGCCTCCGCCACCCATCCTTCGACTACGCGGCCGTCCACCAGCGTCGCGCGCACGCGCCACCAGGTGAGGTTATCTGCAAATTGATTTTCGCCCAGGATCAGAAGCGTTGCGCCCGGAGCCACCACGCCCAGCACGTCGCCGGCGGGCTTGCTCAAGTAGCCCGGCGTGGCACGCACGTTGACGCGGCTGTTGGTCAGGTTGCGCACGGTCTGCTGAGCCGCAAAACGCGTGGAGAGGTTGACGCCGCCTTCGCTTATCGTCGGCGCCGGCGTGGGCGTCGGCGTGTAGGGCGGAGGCGACCATGCCGCCTTAGCGCCCTGAAGCTCCGCCAGATTCAGCCGATTGACGCCGAGAGCGATGCCGAGGCCGCTGCAACTGATAAGCGTCAACAGGCCGAAGCCCAAGGCGAATCCTAACCAAAAGTTAGAACGATGAGAGGGTTTTGATGGGATTGTCGACGGCGTCGATGCGGTATTCTCTGGAATAATTGCTGACATAAGCTCAACCGCTTTTTGCAACTTTGCGTGAACACCCCGGTTTGCACGACCTGTCTTTCTGACAACGACCGGCCAGCCCGACGAGCCGGCCGGTCGTTGTCAGATCAGACGCCAGACGGTGCAGTGGAGTTCCGTCAATGCAGCAGCGGCTTACGCAGGCTCCATTTCCACAATCTCGCCCAACACACGCAACACCCCTACGGTGTTGCCTTCGGTGTCGAGGCTAAAATGCTGCAGCAGCACGTCGGCGGAGCGACCGTCCTCGAAGCGCACATGCATTTTTTCATCACGGTGCAGCTCGGTCATGGTGGATCCGGCGTTGAATTTGCGGGTCTTGAACATCACCCGTATGGGGCTGAGCTTGTGGTTGTCGTTCATGGTGACTATCTTGACTTCGTCCAGAATGGCCGCAGGCTCTTCTTGTCCACGGAGATAGAGCATGGCTTTCATGGCGTGACCGTCTCCTTTTGCACCTGTCCGGAATGTTTCGCAAAGCTGTCTGGATTCAGCTCGTATGGCGTTTCCCGATGAAAAGCGCCGTTCATCGTCAAGGAAATTTTATCAAACCCGAGATGGCGCCCCAAATAGACGATCGGTGCATCGGCTCAATCGGCCTTGAGCGTCAGCAGGTAGGCGATTATGTCGGCAATCTGCTCGGCCGTCAGCATGTCTTGATAGGTGGCCGGCATCAAGCCGGCTTGAAAGCCGTCGACCAGATGCACGTTGGGCTCCACGATGCTGGCGTATAAATAGGCCTCGGCCGATTGGCCTTCTACGCGCGTCGCCGCAACTGCGCCGAGATTGTGCCAAGAGGGGCCCACCATCGTCTGCATCGCCTGCAACGAATGGCAGGCGATGCAGCCATAGACGACGGTCAGTTGTTCGCCGTTAGCGGGATCGGCTGTAGAGAGCAGCGTAGCGATCTCCGCGGGTAGCCTGTCTACGGATGCATCGACAGGCGTCATTGCAATGAGGGCGCTTGCTTCGGTGGGGGGCTCAACGGCTGCTTCGGTCGGCGTTGGCTGCGGAGAAGGCGTCGCCGTCGGTAGAGCGGTGGCCGTTGTAGTCGCCGTCGGCGACGGCGTCGCTGTGTCGGTCGGCTGCGGCGTCGGCGAGGGGGCAAGCGTCGCGATCGGGCTTGCAGTGGGCGTCGCCGCAGACGCCGTAACAGAAGAAGCGGTTGCGGGCTCGGTGGACCAGGGCGTATACACCGCAATGGGCGTGATTGTCGCCGGGTTCGCCCTTTCGTTGCTGCAACCGCTTAACACGAACAAGGCGCTCAAGAACGCCGCCGAAATGCACAGAATGCCTGCAATGAATCGATACATTTCCGATCGCTTTCTGGAATGTGGCCCGCCCCGATGGGCGCACACCGATTTGTGCATCTTTTCACAATTTATCTGCCATTGTCCGCCTCCTTTGTTTTTCTGTCAAAAGCGCTGCGCTGAAAGTCGAGGCTTTGATGTTAGAATTTGTCAGCAACCGCATCAGACGCACGCAGGCGAGAGGAGTTGCCCTTACATCCCGTGTCCTGATTGGGGCGTACTGTGGAGATCGTACGGTGGGTCGAGCTTTCAGGAAGCGCGATGAATTTTGGAATTTCATAAAATACCTCGGCGATGTACGCCGGTTCGGCTTTCCGGCGGGACGTCGATCGCTCCCGGGCAGGCCGCTACGTTGCGCCGGAGGCGATGACCTACGCATGGCAACGAGCTTCGAGGATTCTCGGACTTGTTTGTTCAATTTCACGGCGCTTCCTAGAAAGGTGTATTCCAAGAGACAACTTCATAGCCATATACCTTTCGAGATCATGCAAAAATTGTGGAGATGAACTCAATGAGCGTAGACACTCAAACGTTCAAAGATGCGATGGCGCAATGGGCGTCTGGCGTGACCGTGGTGACAACGCTGAGCGGAGATGGCCGGCCGGTGGGCATCACCGTCAGCTCGTTGACCAGCGTAAGCCTGGAGCCGCCGCAAATCTTGATCTGTGTGGCGCGTAAGTTGTTCACGCATCAGGCGATCGAACAGAGCGGCTTTTTCGCCGTGAATATTTTGGGAGTAGAGCACCTGGAATGGGGAATGCGCTTCGCCGGGATGATGCCGGAGTTGGCGGATCGTTTTGCCGATATCGAAGTTCGGAATGCGGTGACCGGTGCGCCGATTTTGCCGGGCGTGCCGGGCTGGCTCGATTGCTGCGTGCGTCATGCATATGACGGCGGCGATCACACGATCTTCGTCGGCGAGGTGCTGGCCGCCGGCGCGTCAGAAGCGCGTAGACCGCTTCTTTACTACAACCGCGCCTGGCGGCGGCTGCATGAAGAACCATTGCGGCTTCCTGTTTTCAATCGGTGAAGCCGTGTTCAGGGCGCATCAAGGTTCGGCCAATTCTTCAATCTCATAGTCCACCCGGAAATGTTTCTGTAGCTCCGTCTCGAGTTTCTCGGTGATTGTGCACCTGTCGTTAGGGAAGGACAGCTCTACGATTCTGCTATGGTCCAGGAGCCGAATGACAAATGCATCGCGGCCCTTCGGCTCCCGCACCACTTCGTAGAGCTCCCTGAGCCGATATTTATCGCGTTCGAGATTACCGGTGCGGCGAAAGTTGATCAACAGCCGGCGCCCAGGGCGAGGACGGGAAGTCGCTTTGGAGAGCTGCGGCCGGGGCGTCTCACCGCCGGAGGAAACAGACGACGGGCCGGGTGCAGCGGGTTGCGTCTGATTTGCCGCTGCTTCGAACCTTTCAGGTTCGACGGGTTCTGCGTCATCCGATCTGGACAAGACGGCGCTTTCTGCCCTGTGCAGCGAAGCGCCGTTCTGTTTGCCGTGTTCCTCCGGCGCGCCTTTTGCTTCGCTGTGAATGGAAATGGTTAGCGGCTGCGCCGTCGGCGCCGGAGACGGTGCGGGAGCCTCCGTCTCCTCTTCGTCCGTCCACTGCGGCGGTTCGTTGTAAAAGGGGCTCATCTCCGCTTCTTCCCACGCTTCCATATCACTTGCGAACCCATTTCCACCCGTCGTTGCGGGCGCAACGCCGTTTTGAGGCGGCGCCTCCTGAAACAGGGGCGTCTGCAGGCCAGGCGGCTCCTCCAAGACGCCGATGTAGCTTTCCACATGCGTCTGCACAATGTCGGCCAGCAGCGTCGTCTGTCCTTCGCGCGTCTGCGCCTTGCCTTTCACGATCACCACGGAATCGACGACGAGCTTCTCTTTAAATTCGGCGTAGGCCTTGGGGAAAAAGACCACCTCGCAGCCGCCCTGCAGGTCTTCCAGTTGGACGAAGGCCATCTGGTCGCCCTTCTTGGTGTTGATGGCGCGCACATTTGTGATCACGCCCGCCAGCGTCACACCCTTGCCGTCGTAGCGTTCATCCAGCTCTGCGCAGGAGCAGGTGGTGATGCGTTTGAAGTCGATCTTAAGCTGATGCAGCGGGTGGCTGATCGAGTAGACGCCGAGTAATTCCTTCTCCCACTGGAGCTTCTCGCGACCCTTTACTTCTTCGATGTCCGGCAGCTTGATCGGTGAAACATGCGCCTCTTCTTTTTCTGCGCCGAGCATATCGAAGATCGAAAGCTGGCCGCTCTCGCGCGCGTCGTGGACTGCGGCGGAGGCGCTCATCATCTGGTCGAGCACGGCAAGCAACTGACTCCGTTTGCCGAAGCGATCCAATGCGCCTGCTTTGATGAGGCACTCCAGCGCACGTTTGTTGACCTGCCGCAGGTCGACGCGGTCGCAGAAATCTTCCAGACTCTTGAAAGGGCCACCTTTCTGACGCGCCTCCAGGATGACCCGCACCGGCCCTTCGCCCACGTTCTTGATGGCGGCCATGCCGAAGCGGATGGCGCTGCCTTCGGGCACAGGGAAGGGGTAGCCGAGGTTGGGATCGCGGTGCGCCAGCGTCGGCGTGTCGGCGGGGCGTTGCTGAATCTCGAAGTCGAGGCCGGAGTAGTTGACGTCGGGCGGCAGCACGTCGATGCCCATGCGCCGACATTCGTTGATGAAGTTGACGACCTTCTCCGTTTTGTCGCGCTCGACCAGGAGCTGCGCCGCCATGTATTCGACCGGATAGTGCGCCTTTAAGTAGGCCGTCTGCACGGTGATGACGGCGTAATCGGCGGCGTGCGATTTATTAAAACCATATCGTGCAAAAAATTCTATATCTGCATAAATTTCTGCGGCGATCGCAGGGTCAATTCCGTTCTTTTCACAGCCTGCAATAAAAATCTTCTTATGTTTTTCGATCTCCGACGCTTTCTTCTTGCCGATGGCGCGGCGCAGAAGATCGGCTTCCCCAGGGGTGTAGCCGGCGAGATGGCTTAGAATCTGGATAATTTGTTCCTGGTAGACACAGTTGTGAACCACGATATTGTCGGCCACAAAGCTGTGCAGCCCTTCGACGGTCAGATCATAGACATGCTCCACCCCAACATACTCAATCGATGCGATTTCTTCCCAAATCACGCCGAGCCGTTTGCGGGTCTCGGGCAAAGGCAACGCTTCGGCAAGTTGCGCTGCAACGTGCGCCGAGATGCGAGAGCGGGTGCGGCGCTTTGGAGGAAAATGCTGGCGAGCCACGCCGTACGCTTTCATCACTCCACGATAGGACAGTGTGCGCACAGCGTCGCCTTCGTCGAGGAACGGCCGTCGAGCAAGGGTGGAGAAACTCTGCTGCGCGCAGGTGATGGTGCGCTTTGCCGTGATCATGTGCGGCTGCACCCAAGCGGCGAATCTCGCCGTATCATAGACCGTCACTTGGTAGCCGGTGCGTTGCGTGGTTTGATGGGCGCCAATCCTATAGTGCGATCGGCAGACGGTGGAGCGAATTCCCAGCCGCAGCAACAGTGTTTGAATCTGTTCTGCAAGGCGTTGGGAGACGGTTTGATAATGGCAAAGCTTGCGCCCTACATATCCGTCACAATCCCACAAAGAGGCGAGGAAAAAAGCAATCTCCTCATTTCCCAGCCCAAAAATAAAGTCTGGGATCAATTTTTCATGACTGCGCAACCCGCCGGGGCGTTGACCCGCCGGCGCTTTTAAGCCAAGCGCTCGCAGCCATTCCAGCAGCGCATTCGGCGTATGATAGCCGGCGTTCCCCCGCTCTTTCGAGGCGCCGATGCGGATGACGCCGCGCACCTGCTGCGTGATGTGAGGTCGAACGCCCTTGAAGGCTTGCAGGCAGCGTTGGTATTCTGCCGACAGCACCGGATCCTTGGAGACAAAGTCGACGCACGCCATGCTCGCCAGGTTGCCATCCGCCAACAGATAGGCCAAAACGCGCAAACGGCGACGGTCCTCCGGCTGGGGCGCTGCGTCCGGTCCTATCAGGTAAGGAGGCGTCGCTACAAAGTCGCCGGGGCGCAATTCTCGTAAGGGGCGCCAGCCTGTCTCGGTCAACAGGCGGTGATCTTCGGTCACTTTGACGCTGGCCCCGTTGCGCAACACCACGCGGTAGACCGGCTTCTCGCCGCTGTCGATCCAGTGCGTCACGCGGCCGACTGCCGGCTGCCAGTTTTCATCGACGCCCTGCACATAAAATTCGCGCAGCTTGCCAATGTCCGCCAGACGATAGCGGCGCCCGGTGCGCGCTTCGGTGATCATGGCGTCGCCGCTGACGCAGATGCCGTAGGTCTCACTTAAAATCGACTGAAGGGCGGGATGCTTGTACTCGACCGGCTCCTGGCCGTGCATGCGGCGGATGAAGGAGGGAATGTACTCCATCGGCCCGGGGCGGTAGAGCGAGATGACGGCGACGATGTGTTCGAAAGTGGAGGGCTTCATCTCGGTGAGGACGCGACGCATGCCCTGGCTTTCCACCTGGAAGACGCCGCTTACCTCGCCGCTGGAGAGGAGCTTGAAAGCCTCGCTCGCTGCCTCGCCTTCGTAGGGAATGGTCTGCAGCGTGTATTCGACGCCGTGGCGCTCCTTGATCAGCCGGGCGGCCTCGCGCATCACCGAGAGCGTGCTCAGCCCCAGAAAGTCCACCTTGAGCAGGCCGATCGACTCCAGGATGGGGAATTCATACTGGGCGATGGTGCTGGTCACGGTGGATTTGCTGCCGCGCATTAGGGGCGTGTAGTGGGTCAACTCCTTGTCGGCGACGATCACGGCGGCGGCGTGCACGCCGGCGTTGCGCGCCACGCCCTCGAGCTGCATGGCGGTGTCGAGCAGCTTGCGCACCCACGCTTCCTTGTTGTAGAGATCGACCAACTCCTGGTTGTAAAATTCATGTCCCTCGGTCAGGCAGTCCTTGATCGTCACCGGTTTGCCCGGAATGCCGGGGATGAGCTTGGCGATGTAATCGACTTTGGCCAGCTCGATGCCCTGGGCGCGACCGACATCGCGCACCGCAGCTTTGGCCTTCATGCGGTTGAAGGTGGCGATCTGCGCGACCTGGCTTTCCCCGTATTTTTGCACGGTGTAGCGGATCATCTCCTCACGCTGGTCATCGGGAAAGTCCAGATCGAAGTCGGGCATGGTGACGCGGCCGGGGTTGAGGAAGCGTTCGAAGATCAGGTTGTTCTTGAGTGGGTCGATGCTGGTGATGCCGATGCAGTAGGCGACCAGTGAGCCGGCGCCCGACCCGCGCACGTTCCACCAGATGTTGCGGCTGCGCGCAAAGTTGCAGAGGTCGGCGACGATCAGGTAGTAGACGTCGAACCCCATCTCGTGAATGGTGCGCAGCTCGCGCTCCTTGCGCTCCTGCACCTCCGGGTCGTTGGCGCGGTCGCCGTAGAGTCGGTGCAAGCCCTCTTCCGTCAGGTGACGCAGATAGGTCTCGTAAGTGAAGCCTTCCGGGATGGGAAGATCGGGCAGGTGATAGGTTGGGTCTTCGAGGTCCACCTCGCACATTTCGGCGATGCGCAGGGTGTGGTCGAAAGCGCTTGCCGGCAGATCGATGAAGGGGCGGAAAGTCGCCTCCATTTGCGCCCGGCTCTTGAGAAAATAGCTGCCGTCGCTCATGCGCATGCGGTTGGGCTGGTCGAGCGTGGCCCCGGTCTGCACGCAGAGCAGCACGTCATGTGGGCCACCGTCCTCCTCGCGCACGTAATGCACGTCGTTGGTGACAACCAGGTTCAGCCCGAACTTCTCCGCCCAGGGCACGAGAATTTTGTTGACCTGCACCAGCTCCGGGATCGAGTGCTCTTGCAGCTCGATGAAAAAGTTCTCTTTGCCGAAAACATCCACGTACCAACCCAGCCGTTCGTAGGCCTCGCGCTCTTTGCCTTGCGCCAGCAACTGCGGCACCTCGGCGCCTAGGCAGCCCGTGCTGGCGATCAGCCCTTCGGCGTGGGCGGCGAGAAATTCATGGTCGACGCGGGGTTTGTAGTAATAGCCGTCCAGCTGGCTGCGCGTGGCGATCTTGAGCAGGTTCCGATAGCCGGTCATGTTTTTGGCCAGCAGCAGCAGGTGATAGTTGTCGCGATCGAGCTGAGGGTCGCGACCCGTCATAGGTCGCCCCCAAGCTGTCTGATAGGCCTCGATGCCGATGATCGGCCGGACGCCGGCCTCGCGGCAGGCGCGGAAGAACTCGATGGCGCCATGCATGACGCCGTGATCGGTCAGCGCCAGCGCCGGCTGGCCCAGCTTGACCGCCTCCTTGACCAAGGACTTGATGCGTCCCAGGCCGTCCAGCAGCGAATATTCGGAATGGACGTGTAGGTGCACAAAATCGTCGGCCATCTTGGATTGTATCCGTGTTCAGGAACTTTGCATAATCGGAACCGATGTTCTACAGAAGCCTTTGTGATTATAGCAGAGATGGGACGATGCAGCGAACCGTCCGCCGCAAAACAATTCCATTGCAACCCCTCGCCATTGAATGCAACATGAGATGTTGCATTCAATGGTGCATTTCTGTCGATTGCAATGGAACGGCAACTGCGCTAGGCTATGCATGAATGCTTGAAATGATTTGGCTCGGGAGGTTCGTGTGAAAATTCGACTCGATAAATTTACTCTTGTTGTCATTGCGGTTGTCGGGCTGTTGATCATCGCAGCCATCGTGACGGTGGGCGTCCGAGGGGGCGAAGAGGCTGCCCCCGCCTATCGCACAGAGGATGCACCGGAAACGCCGATCTACAACGCATTTTTAGCGCTCAAGGCCGGTGACATCGCCACCGCACGCGCACAGTACAGCAAGCGGATTCTAGAAGAAGTGACCGGAGCGCAGGGATACGGCCCCCTGAAAGGGGATACCTATTCTTACGGCGACGTGGCGCGTCGTTTGCGCGTGCTCAACGTTCGGCTCGATCCGCAAGACCCCAATCGTGCGTATGTCACCATCGCCATCGATACATACTCTACCGGCGGACTCTTCAGCAGCGGCTCCACCTGGACGTCGGAGCGGGTGGTAGAGGTGATTCGTGAAGATGGGGCGTGGAAGATCAACGCCCAAGAGTATTTTTACTGATGGCGATGCAGGGCGCAGCGCTTTTTGCGCCTTCTTGACCAACGGCAAGACATCGATTGATCGGCTCAAATTAGAAGCAAGGCTGCAGTAGGTTATCCGTATGCAAAACAATGTGAAGACTGGCCGGCTGGCGGCGGTGCGCCGTCTATATGTGTATCTGGTGGCGTTTGTGAGCCAGATGGCAACGCTGGTCGGCGTCAATGAACTGGTCGGCGTCATCAGTCGGGCATGGCTGGAACGTAGCGGTGCCATGCTGGATCCTTTTTGGCGCACAGCCGCCGCCGGCTCCATCGGTGTGTTGATCGTCGCCACGCCGATCTTTCTGGTTCATTGGGGGCTGGCGCAACGCTTTCGCAGCGAGGTCGCTGAACGGCGTTCGGTGTGGCGAAAGCTCTTTCTATATGCCTCCACCGCGGCGGGCCTGATTGTGATGCTCTCAAATAGCGGTCGACTGTTACGCGAAATCGCTTGGTTGGCCTTTGGCGGAGACCTGGGCGCCATGGAGTCTTGGCCGGCAGGCTGGCTGCAGTGGGGCGTGATGGCCGTGATAGGCGCCGGCTTGGTGCAGCAATGGTATGGCGTCCTACACGAAGATGGAGACCTCGGCCACGAAGCGCGCTTTGCACGCTTTGTGCGCCACCTGTTTCTGGTCCTTGCCGGGCTGGCAGGATTAGGGGTTGCCATTTGGGGCGGCCGCATGTTGATTCAAATTGGGTTGCAGATGGTCCTTGACCGGGCGTTCGGCGCACCCGAATGGGGATGGTGGCAGCGACCGTTGGCGGATGCCGTAAGCCAGGCGCTTATTGGAACTTGGCTTGTCCAGGCCATCTGGCGTCAATGGCAGGACGCATTGGCTCTCAACCCGGCGGAAGGGCGCGCCGTTATGCGCCGCATCTATCTCTATCTCGGCGTGCTGATCGGCGCCATCGCCACTCTAACGCCGGCAGCGCTGTTGCTGCGCGAAGGTGTGCTCATGGTGATCGGCGAAGGCGGCGATTCGCTTGCCAAGCTGCTCGACCGCATGACCGGGCCGGTCTCTTTCATCCCGATCGGCGCTGTGGTCTGGCGTTGGTGTTGGACGACGCTGCGCAAGGAGACGGACGCCTACGGCGATAGCAATGAAAGCGTCACCGTGCGTCGCGTGTACACCTATCTCGTGACGGCCACAGGATTGGCCTTGCTTTGGGTGGGCGCCGTCGAGCTGCTGCATGCGCTGATCGACGCAGCGCTGGTTGGAGGCGTCTGGCGCGAGCCGCTGGCGAACGGTGTGGCTTTGCTTGCGGTCGGCGCGCCGGTCTGGGTCATCTTCTGGCGGCGGGCGCAGTCCATCGCCGAGCGCGATGACGCCGCCGGCCTCGTCGAGCGCAACTCCTGGCCGCGCAAGCTCTACCTCTACGGCGTGGCGCTGGTCGGCGCGCTGGTGTTGCTCTTCACGCTGGCGCAGGTGATCTACCGTGTGCTGCTCGTCGTCATGGGCGAACCGAACGCCATGCTCTCGTCTGGCGAGCTGGCCTATCGCCTTGCGGATAGCGTGGTGGCGGCGTCGCTGTGGGCGCTGCATCTGCTGGCGCTACGTGCAGATAGTCGCTTTGAGAAAGCGGGGGAGGTTACACTAGAGGCGCCGCAAAGCCCTTCTGAACGTCGCGCGGCGTTAGAGGCGCACATCGCCTGGCTGGAAGCAGAGCTGGCCGCCGCGCGAGCCGAACTGGCGAAACTGGAAGGCGGGTCGTGACGTTTATCGCTGTCAATTGGTGTGATGATCTCTCGCACCGGCCTTTTAGATTGTTTGCAGATCTTTCAGGAAGCCCCCAAAGCTTCCCGAAAGATTGTGGCGGGAAAACCCGGCAAGCGAGAAATCGCTCACTTCAACGGGAGGCGCTTGAGATGGGCCGTTTGGCTTCTTCCACGAGATAGATGCGCCCACAGTTTGGGCAGAAGTGATGATACGCATAAAAATAGCGCTGTCCGGGCTTCGGTTTGCTTTTGGTCGGCCGTTGTTCCAGCTCTGTCCCGCAGGCCCGACAGAGGAGACCCGTTTGAGGATAGGCATCCCGGATGGCTGACCCCGTCGCCTCCGTGTATCCTTCGTCGGGCGGTAGATTGGGCTGTTGCAGCGCCGCCACCGCCAGCCGATCGCACAGCTCATTTTCCGGATGATCGGCGTGGCCTTTGACCCACTCGAAGGTGACGTTGTGTTTGTCGCACAGCGTAAGCAGTCGCTCCCACAGGTCAGGGTTGACGACCGGCTCCTTGTTCGAGCGCTTCCAGCCCTGCCGGCGCCAGCTTCTCGCCCAGCCCTTCGTCATGGCGTCGACCAGATATTTGGAGTCGCTGACCAGCGTCACGTCGCAGGGCTCTTTGAGCATCTCTAGCCCTTTGATGGCCGCCATCAGCTCCATGCGGTTGTTGGTGGTGCGGGCAAAGCCGCCGGAAATTTGCTTGCGATGGGGGCCACAGACCAACACTGCACCGTAGCCGCCGGGCCCCGGATTCGGCTCGGCGGCGCCGTCGGTGTAGATGGTGACCTTCTTGCGCGTTGGGCTCAATTGAGATTGCTCCTATTCTTTTGCCGCCGGGCTCTTCTGATGCGGAGAAAAAGAACAAACTGGATTGACCGCATCAATCCTCAAGTGCAAGCGTGTAGGATTGAAAAACGTGATTGTCCACATCGCGCACGAAGAGCACCATTTGCCGATTCGCCAGCGCGCGACGATATTGGTCTTCCACCTGACGGCGCGAGATGGGTTCGAGCACCATGATGAACTCCTCGAATGGATAGGCGTAGATTTCGGCCTTCTGCACATCGATCAACATGATCGGTCGCTGCTCGGCGAAACGGTTGTACGTTTCGGCGATCGACGGCCATTGCTGCTCGATCAGCTCGATGTAGGGATCTCTGGGCATGATTTTCTCCTTGAAATGGTGCAATTTCCAAAAGCTATTGAGGACGCACGCCGCCGTTGCGAAACTCCAACCGCCACAATGCATACAGGGAAAGCCCGGCAATGATGACGGCGACGGCGAAAGCCTCGGGGAACGACGCCTGCGAGACAAAGATTGCCGCCACGCCGAACGCACAACAGATGAGGTAACAGACCAGCACTGCTTCGCGGCGACTGCCCAGCAAATAGGCAAGGCGATGGCTGATGTGATCTTTGCCCGGCGTCGTCAGCGGGTTCTTGCCGCGGCGGAGTCGGCTGACAAAGACGAGCGTCGTGTCGAAAATGGGCAACCCCAACACCAAAACCGGGATCATCCAGGTCACCGTGACGCTGTTGCTGGGGAAACGCAATTTGATAGCCACCGCCGCCAGCATAAAGCCCAGAAAGAGGCTGCCTGCGTCGCCCATGAAGATGTGCGCCGGGTTCCAGTTATAGATCAAAAAACCGGCGCAGGCGCCCACCAACGCCGCAGCCAGCGCGCCGACCAGGTACTGTCCGCTCATCGCCGCCAGCAAGGTGAAAAAGATGGCGGCGATCATCGCCACGCCGCCGCTCAGGCCGTCCATATTGTCGAGCAGGTTCAGCGCATTGGTAATGCCGACCACCCACGTCAGGGTTAGGGCCACATCCAACCAGTTGCCAAAAATCTGAATCCGGACGCCGGAATAGATCAAAATGCCGGCGGCGACGAGCTGGCCGAACAACTTGACATAGCTGCTCAATCCCCAGCGGTCATCGACCAGCCCCATGAAGCTCATCAGCGTGGCGCCGACGAAGATGCCGACGACCTCGTTGATGTAGTCGCGGTCGCCGAAAAAGACCAGCGCCAGGATAAACGATACGTAGATGGCTGCGCCGCCGAGCAGCGGCACCGGCGAAGCGTGAATTTTGCGCGCCGAAGGTTTATCGACGGTGCCGGTTTGCAACGCCACGCGGCGCATCACGGGCACCACGCCCAGCGTGAGCAGCAACGTGCTGGCCCCAATCAGAATGAAAGCCGTCATCGGCAACGTATCGGGCATAGGGCGTCTCAACCGCTCGCTTCTGCGATCAGCGCATCGATGGCGGCCTGCTGATCCGGGGGCGCCAGCGTCCTGGCTTGCTGGAACATCGCCAGCGCTTCGCTGCGCCGATTCAGGCGCAGCAGCGCCATCCCGGCCTCGACTGCATACTGATAGTTGTTCGGATCGAGCGCCATCAGCGTTTGGGCCACTTCAAGCGCCTTCTCCTGGTTATTGGTCGTGGCGTAAAGCGAGCTGAGCGTGCGCAGCGTGTTGATGTCATTGGGCGCCAGCTGGCGAATCGCCTCCATCTCGGCGATCACACCTTGGACGTCGCCCTGACGTTGATAGAGCTCCGCAGCCAGTTGATGCAATCCGATGCGGTCTTCGATGCTGGTTGCAGAGGCGAGCCCCTGGCGCACGTAAGCCATCGCCTGCTCCAGATTACCCTGGTCGCGCGCAATGATCGCCAGATTGCGCAACGCCTGCGCGTTGCCCGGCAAGAGCTCGAGCAGACGACGATTGGCTTCGGCGGCTGCCTCCAGATTTCCTTGCCGCGCTTCGATCACGCCCAGGTAGCTGAGCATCTGCGCTGCAGACTGGGGGCGTTGCGCCTCCTCAAAGACCCGGACGCCCTTGCGTAGAATCTCCAGCAGACGGTCTGTCTGCCCAGTGCGCTCGAAGAAGTCGGCCAGGAGCAGGTACGTCTGGTCGAAGAGGGGGTCGAGCGTCAGACTATGTTCGAAGGATGCCAGCGCCTCTTCGGTACGACCGGCAGCCATCAGCGCGTTGCCGCGCTCGTTCCAGAGGTGCGCTGCGTTGGGGCTGAGACGCACGGCGACGTCGTACATGGCGACGCTCTGCTCTAGGCGCTCTTGGCGCACGGCCAGATCGTCGGAGAGATCGGCCCAGCTCCGATAAAGTCGCGCCAAGTTGGCGGTGTGGTCGGTGTTGAGTGGGTTGACGCGCTGTGCCTCTTTGAGCACCGTTTCGGCGGCGCGCAGCAGGTCGTTGCGACCGAGCTGCGCCACGACGTCCGGCGTCAGCGCCAGCACGTCATCAAGTGTCAAGGCTTGCGGCAAGGCTGTCGTCCCCTGCGGCTGCGCCTGTTTCGCCTGCTCCAGCAGCGCTCGCCCCAGGAAGAGCATGTAGTGGTCTTCGGTTTTGCGCGTTGCCAGCGCGCGTTTGTACAGCTCGACGCTGCTGAGCCAATTGCCCTGACTGTCGAACTGCTGCCCCTGTTTGTAGACGATGTCTGCTTTGACCAGCGTGACGTTGACGGTGAGAATCAAAAACGCGGCCAGGGCAATCGTTGCGGCGCCCGTAGATGCTGCCGCCCAGCTGCGTCCAACGATAGGCAAGGAGCGAGCGCGCAGCGCAGGCCAGGCGAAGAGAGTGGCGGCCGTCGTCATCCATAGGACGACGATGAAGGTGTAAAATCCGAAGTGGCCGCCGATGCGCTCAAGCTGTAGGTTGAGATACTCCTGGTTGGTGACGCCGGGCGGCGGCTGGATCGGCGCCAGGCGTGTCGCCTGAACCAGCCCATAGACAAGCCAGGCGCCCCATACGACGCCCGCGTGCAGGGCGTAACCCGTCAGCCACCAGCCGAGGCCCGGTGCCCTACGCTGCGCCAGCGACTCTTCCGCCAGGCCGACGGTGGCCGCCACCAGCCAGGTGAAGAGCATTAAGAAAAAGATGGCCGGGCTTGTCGCCCCGGTTTTGGGGTTGACGAAGATGCTTTCGCTCAGGATGCGCACCGGATCGCCGAGACCTGCAGCGTTCGTCGTGTAGATGTAGACGAAGGTCAAAAAGATGAGAATGTCGGTCATCACCGTGCGCGGGAGACGCGGCATGTTCGCGCCGATGGCACGCGTGCGACGAACCGGAGGCGAAGCCTTGCTTTGTTTGCCTCGTTTTGCCGTTGCGGAAGCCGAAGGAGCTTCTTCCGCCTCCTCGGCCATTGCCAGGCCGGTGGGCAGCACGGGAAGCAGCCGCATGCCGACCAGCATCAACACGGCGGTGAACACCCAAAAATGGGTGCGTGTGGCGCCGATGGCGATGCCGAAGTGAATCTCCAGATAGTGGGCGACGATGGCCGTCAACAGGGCGACGATCATCATCAGCCGCGGCAGGTCTGCGCGGTCTGGTTTGTCGCCTGCATGGAGGAACGCGGCCAGCGCTGCATAGGCGCCGAAGCCGGTGACGACGCCGAAGGGTAACCCCAGGCCGGCCATGCGCAGTTGCCAGTCGTCGAACGCCATCAGAAGGAGAGAGACACCGATTCCGAAAAACGCCACCAGGCCCCCGAAAAGCAGGGAGTCGCGGCGCTGCTTGATGAGGCCTAGCCAGCGCAAGGACCAGTAAAAGATCGCCACGAAGAGGGCAATGTAGCCGATGAAGCCGAGTAGACCGGTGATCACGAGGCTGTCCCACGCTTCGTTGTGAGAACGGTCCGGACTGGCGTTGCGCGCCTCGATCTGCGCCAGCTCCGGCGGGTAGAAGGGGTTGAAAGCCACCCACATCGCTTCTGGCCCATAGCCGACGAGAGGGCGCAAGAAGTTGGCGCCGTCTTGGCTGCCGTCCGGGAAGGTCAGCGGCTCATGCGGGAGCAGCATCCGGGTGGCGCCGCCCCAGATCAGCTGGCGCACCTTGCCCGTGCCGCTGTCGATCTCCAGCACGTTGACAAAGCGACCGACGTAGGGCACCTCTTTGATAAAGCCAAAGGCGGGGACAAAGTTGGCGGCCATAATGATGAGCACCACCGCCACCACTCCTCCTATGGCCAGGCTCAGCAACGTGCGGAAATAGCGTGGGCGCACCGCACTGACGGTGAGCAGCCCGAACAGAAAGATGCCGGGCACCCATCCCAGCCAGGGGCCGCGGCTCTGCGTCCAGATAATGGCAATGGCCTGAACGAGCAGCACAAACAGATACGCGCCGCCTGCAAGAGAAGATTGCCACTCCTGCGGCTGCGCATTGGCAGGCTGGCCAATGCCGAGCAAGCGCACAAAGCCGGTGAAGACGCGCTCTAGCGTCAGGAAAAAGGCCATGATCAGGTAGGCGGCCAGAAAGATGGCGTTGCCCGCGTTGGCGGCCACGCGCGTCTGCACATCGCCGCCCCAGGGCAAAGGATCGAGGCCGTAATGCTGAATCACGCCGTAGATCGAAATCGGCAGGCTGGTGAGAATGACCGCATGTTGGAAGCGTCGCAGCTGCTCGGGCCGACGCATCGTCGCAGCGGTCAGGCCGGCGATCGTGACATAGGCCAGAAAACTATAGGTCCCCTGCAAGCGCTGATAGGAGCCAAACCAGCTTACGAAGACGGCGACGCTGAAGATGGTGCTGAGGGCAAAAGCCAGGATCATCAGCCCAACCGGCCGGATAAATGGATTCTTCACAAAGCCGCGCCAGTTGGCTCCCTGCACCTGCGCCTCCGGCGAATCGTCGCCGCCGGGCAGCCAGGCGTAGCCGCCGTTGGCGAGCTTGATCGCCCATGCAACTATCATCACCAGCGCAATCGTGCGTACCAGGCTGATTTTGTCCGGCTCGAAGACGCGGCTGGAAAAGACGTTGAAAAAAAGCGGCGAGACGACCAGCGCAGCCAGCCACCCCGCCTCGAGCACGCTGTCACACCATTGATCCAGCTTGGTTCGATTCACCATCAAAGCTTCACCATCAAACTTGAACGTCCTCTGCGTAGCGCACACAATGCATCAGGCCAATGTTAACGTAGGCGGTGCAACGGGTCAAGAACTTCACAACGGATTCAGACGGAAACAGGTTAGGCTGTGGGCGAACGAGGGTCATCGGAGGAAGCGATAACCGATTCAGATGGAAACGGATCAGGCTGTAGGCGAACGGCGGCCGTTGACGCGCGCAACGAATTTGTGGATTTCATCGCCTCTGCAATTCCTACAATCAACACAAGGACTGCCACCACGCCGGCGGTCGACATCACGGCAAAGATGGGTGGGGGCGTCAGCTCCCATAATCGGGTGAGCCGGGCAAGCGCAGCCAGGGCATAGCCAAGGATGGCAAATCGCCGGCTGCGCTCGCTCTGTCCCCATAGCCACGCCATCGCCGGCGCCAACAGGACGTGGTTGTATCGTTCGGTGTGAGGGAAAGGCAGCAGGCAGAAGAGCACCCACGCCCAAAAGGGTGCAATGTACTCTTGCACGCGCGCGCTGCGGAGGATGAGCCGCACAACAAATAGCCCGATTCCGACCAGCGCCGCAGCTGTCAGCGCCGATGCGACCCAAGGCGCTTCTCCTGCAAACAAGCGCTGAAGCGTCGCCGGCAGCGATTGATCATCCCGACCGGCGAGCGCAGCGAACTCGCCGGCCCGTCCCGGCAGGAACACGAAGAAGTAGTCGACCGTCAGCGTCGGCGTGAGCAGCACATGCGCCACCGCAAACCAGAGGAGGGCGACCATCGTCGCTATCAACAGAGAAAACCGACGTTGCAACAAGAAGGCGAAAGGCCAGAAAAGAGGAAAAAGTTTTGTCGCCAATGCGGCCAGCCAGATCGTCAGCGCTGCGCCCAGGTGCAAGGGCCGAAGGGTGCAGCGCCTGTCCGCCAGCAGCAGTGCGGCCATCAACGCCACGATAGCGCTCTGACCCAAGGCTAGGGTCAACGCTGTCGGCCCGAAAGTCGTCAGCAACACAAAAACCGCCGCTTTCCCCTTGCACGTTTTAACCCCGGCCAGCCTTGCCAGCGCAGCGGCGCACCAGACGAGCATGAGCATCTGAAGCGCCAACCAGAGCCACGCCGCCATTGGAAAACTCAGCCAGGAGAACGGCTGCATCAGCCACGCCCACAAAGGGAAACTGTTGAGCAACGGGATCGGCGTCGGGGTCTGCATGCGCTCGGCCAGCATCAACAGCGTTTCTTCCGACCAACGATAGGGGGAAAGACCAAGCCGAGCCGCCCATCCTCCCATGTAGAAAGAGGAGAAATCGACCAGAGCAGGCACGGGCCAGAAGACCTCCAATCGCAATGCAAAGGTCGCTGCGTGAATTCCGAATGCCGACCAGAAAAGGAGATTCCAGAAAGGGATGCGTCGCATCGACGGAGCCGCCCTCATCAAATCCTCTCAACCGTTCGTCGATAGATGGCGAGCGTGGCGGCGGCGTTGCGCTCCCAGGAAAAGGTCGCTGCACGGCGCAGGCCGAGCTCGCTCAGCGTCTGACGCAGCCCCCTATCCTCGATCAGGCGCTGCATCGCTTCCGTCAGCGCCTCTGTATCGGTCGGATCAAACAACAATGCAGCCTCGCCCACCACCTCCGGCAGACTGGAAACGTTGCTGCACGCTACCGGCGTTCCACAGGCCATTGCCTCCAGCGCCGGCAGGCCGAATCCTTCATATCGGCTGGGAAAGATAAAGGCCATTGCTGCGCTGTAGAGGGTGGGCAGGTCGGCGTCATCGATGAGGCCTAGAAAGCGAATGCGTTCTCCCAACCCCAGCGCTTGCGCTGTTCGCAAGGCCTCCGGATAGCGAGCGTCCCATACGCCGGCCACCAGCAAGGGCGGTGCAGAAGCCTTCAACGCCGCATAGGCGCCTACTAGGGCGACGAGATTTTTGTGTGGTTTGTTGCTGCCCACGTAGAGCAGGAACTCCTTTGGTAGAGCATAGCGGGCGCGCAAGCGTTCGATGGCTTGTTCGGGTTGAGGGCGGAAGCGGGCGTCCGCCGCCAACGGAACGGCGGTGACGCGTTCCGCCGGGACGGCGAAGGTCGCCAGCAGATCGCGGCGCGAGGTCTCTGAAATGGCGATCACATGACGCGCAGCGCGCAGCGCCATCTGCAGGGCGAAACGAAACAGCAGCCGGGCGCGCAGCGAAACGTAAGACGGGAAACGTAGCGGGATCAGGTCGTAAAAAGTCAACACCGTCGGAAGCCCCGGACGATAGGGCATCAGGTAATAAGGGCTATGATAGAGCGATGCCCTTTCAATTTTCATCCGTCTGTGCAGCAGCTGAGGAACTTTCCACTGCTGTTGCAGCGCAAACGGAGAGACGTCGCACGCCAGCGTCTCGACACCGGCGCGCAAGCCGGCAGCAAATTGCTCCACTTGCGCGGGATAGCCCACCAGCACGAGCTGCTCATCTGAACGAAGGTGTTCCACAAGCGCCGAGACGAGGTTGGCGACATAGCGTCCGATGCCGGGGAAATGAGGAGCGACGGTACGCACGTCAAGCAGATAATTCATCGGCCCAGCGCCTCTTCATAAAACGCCAGCGTCCGACGCAGCATCTCTTCACACGTGAACGCTTGCTCGATGCGGCGTCGGCCGGCGGCGCCAAAAGCCCGGCGCTGCTCAGGATTTTCGAGCAACTGTCGGAGCGCTGCAGCCAGCGCCTCAGGGTTTTGGGGTGGAACGACCAGGCCGGTCACGCCGTGCCGGTTGACATAGGAAGTGCCGGTGCCTAGCTCTGTGCAGATGACAGGCAACCCGCAGGCCATGGCCTCCAGTTGGACGATGCCGAAGGTTTCTGCGCGGTTGGTGGAGGGCAGTACAAAGACGTCGGCAGCGTGATAGAGCGCCGTCACCGCCTCGTCGCTCACCTCGCCGAGAAAATGCACGCGAGCGGCGACGCCGTTGCGCTCCGCCTGTTGCTGCAGGGCGGTGCCGAGGGGGCCAACGCCGACGATCAAAAACTGGACATCATTAGGTAACCGAGCCGCCGCATCGATCAACACGTCGACGCCCTTATAGTGGCGCAGCCGCCCTACGAAGAGCACGAGCGGCCGACCCGGCCAGCGCGCGCGCCAGCGCGCCGCCTCCGCCTCGACCGCCGGCGTCCGTTCGAAGCGCTTCAGGTCGACACCGAAATGAATGACCCGGCACTTTTCGGCATGCACGCGCAGAAACGGTGAATCCTGAATGTAGACCGGATTGGAAACCGCAATCAGCTCGGCGCGGCGCAAGGTCTCCCACAGAAAGGGTCGATAGAGCGTTCCCAACACGCGCTGACGCACGATGTCGCTGTGATAGGTCGCAACAAAACGGCGGCTGCGCCCACACAAAAGCTGCCCGATCTCGCCGGGCGGATAGGGCATGTGCGCATGGGCAATGTCGATCCCCTTTTCCAGCCGACGCAGCCACAGATAGAAGCTCAGGCTGACGGGCGCAGAGGAGACGTTGATCAGGCGCGCCGTCTTAACGACCGGCACGCCGTCGATCTCCTGCTGAAGGGTGCGCCGCGTCGTATTGGTCACCAACACGTGCGTCTCTACCCCCATGCTGCGCAGCCCAACGGCAAGCTGACGAACGTGATTTTCAATGCCGCCTAAGACAGGGTGGTAATCCTTGTAGAGGTAGAGAACTCGCATACGCCTGAAGCGATGAATCGGTGCAAAGGTTTTATCAGTAGTCTATCATGAACATCAAACATGAACATCAAAGTTGCGCAGCCATTTTCTCCTTCAGGATGCTCCAAGCCTTCTGAACGACGGTTGTGTCCTCAAGAGTTCGGTGAATCGAGTTCGCCGGAGCCTTGTTTTCACCCTCCATCCCTGGTCAACTGACCAGGAGAACAACTAAACCCTCGACAAAGCCGATTCTCTCCGGATGCATAGCCCTTTCGGTTGGAAAAGAGAATACACTTGTGTAGTCGAGCGCCGACTCGTCCGAGCACCCATGCGCAATCGCATGCATTCACGACCAGTCCAGAGGTTTGCAACCGCTTTGCAACTAAAAATTGCTTTGAGTAATTGGAAGACGAGTGTGTTGCTTCCGGCTTTGGCTCCACCGTCTTGGCGGGTTTCTCTACGTCTCATTCTCAGGTTGTC
>JANWYX010000164.1 GCA_025055055.1 Caldilinea sp.
AACGCCAAGAAAGACGACGTCGTTGAGAAACGTCGGCGACGTTGTGATCGTCCCCGGCAACTCAGGGTATGCGGTTGGATTGGCAAAAGTGCCGCCGTCCTGCAAGACAATCATACGGTTGCCGGCGTAAGGGAAATAGATGAGGCCGTCATTGATGGCAGGCGCCAACGTGCCGACGCCGCCTAAGCTGAACCGCCAACGCTGGGAGCCGACATCGCGGTTCAGGCTGTACAACTGACCGTCGTCGTTGCCGGCGATCACGTTTGGCCCCATGACGGCCACAGGGGAGCGAAAGGCGGCGCCGGCGTGCATCTGCAGCCCCCAAGCGTTCACCGGCGATGCGCCGGGCAGCATCGGCAGACGGCCCGTGTTGCCACGATCGTAGCGCGCCAGCGGGAAATCGCCCAAAGGCGGCGCAGTCGGCTGTGGGCGCGGGATCAGAGAGCCATCTGCCGGAATAATCGGCAGCCACTTAGGATTGTTGACATCCCATTGAGGGCTGTTCAAGTCGACGCCCTGCGGAAAAGTCGGCGGAACCGGGTTGTTGACGATATTCACGTACGCGGGACGCACCCAGAACCCCTGCGCGTTGTTGATGCAACAGCCGAACAGCCAATCGCCGGCCGACGTGCGCCCGCGCAGTTGAATTTGGGTGTTGGGTGGGAGCACACTCTCTGTACGCGTGTAAAAACTGCTCGGCCCCACGTAAACGACCGTGTCGGCCCCGGCCCGAGTGATGGCCGTCAGCGATTGCACCGAGATAAAAGGCGTCGGCGTCGGGGTGGAAGCTGCAACAAACGGGGTGGGCGTGTCCGTCGGAGAGAGAAACTCCGGCGTCGGTGAAAAGAGCTGTTCGGGAAACGACGGCAGCGGAGTAGGCGTCGCCTCGCCGAAGCTGACGCCCGGCATAAAGATTGCCGTCGCCGTCAATGCCTGCCCAGGGAACTCGGCCTCCGCAGGAAGTTGTGCAGGCGGCAGCGGAGAAACCGGCTGCGGCTCGCCGATCGCCACCAACGGCAACTGAATGACCTGCGTCGCTTGCACTTCCGGTGCAGGAGGCTGTCCTGCCTCCGGAAAAAGCGGAGAGGCAGGAGGCGCGACCGAGCCGGAAGGCGTCTGCGTCAATAACATGATGGCCGTGGCGGCAAAAGCCACCTGCGTCAGCATGTCCTCTGCGACGAGCGTGGCGCGCACGTCCGGCGTGGGGGTGAACGTCGCAGCGCGCGGGGTCGGCGTCGGCGTGGGCGTGACCAGGGCTACAATGCCGTTCTGCAAGGCGAACACCATCCAGCTCAAGCCGATCAGCAAGAAAAATGCCACCAGAATGCTGATGGTGAGAACGGTCGAAGTGCGGTTGCGTTGCGGCGGCGAATAGGCGGGATCGGGCAGAGACATAAGGTTGTCCACAAATTGCGTCGCTCGATTAGCATCATTCTAGCGACAAAAAGGAGAGCGGCCAAACTATCCGCCCGACGCAACCGGCCTTCCGTCAAACAGGCGCATGTAGAGGGCCGACTGTTCCTGAATCATGGCCTGATGGCGGAGATGGTGGTCTAAATTTGGCTCAATCGTCGCCGCCACGGAGGGCGGGAGGGAGTCCCACGCCGGTAAGACGCCCAGACTGCGCAATGCAAGAATTGCCACCCCACGCGCCGAAAGTTCGGCTTCCTTCAGGAGCGTCAATGGACGCCCTAGGACATCCGCCACAATTTGCTGCCACGAAGGAGACGCAGTCAAGGCGCCGCCGCTGGCGACGATGGCACTGTTGCGCCCTTCCTCCGGCAAGCTGGGCTGCAGCAGCCGATAGATGAGGGCGAAGCGATAGGCGATGGCCTCCATTGCGGCGCGGTAAAGGTCGAGCGGCGTCGTCGACTGTGTGAAACCGATCAGCGCGGCCCGCGCAGCCTCATTCCAGCCGGGCGCCCGCTCTCCTGCAATGAAGGGCAGACAGTGGACGCCGTGTGCGGCCGGCGGCGCCGCCGCCATCGCTGCCTCAATTTCCGACAGAGACGGCAGGCGCAACGTCTTGCGCAGCCACGCCAGCAGGTTGCCGCCCTCTGTGGTTGCACCGCCGAGGAGAGCTTCCTGGGCTGTTACACGATAGAGCCAGAGGCCGTTGGGGATAACGGGTTGATCGGCGGGGACGACGACGCGCATAGCGCCCGTCGTGCCGATGGTCAAGGCCACCTGGTGCGGCGCGACGGCGCCGCTTCCCACGTTGGCGGCGGCGCCGTCGCCGACGGCGGGAATCCACACGGCTTCGCGCAGCGCCGGCCAGCGGCGCGCCCACTCCGGTTGCAAACGAACAGAGAGGGGCGCAGCCTCCACCAAGGCCGGAAGACGTCCAACGGCAAGCTGCAGCCGCTCCAGCCATTCCTCGTCCCACTGCAACGTGCGTCGATTGAGCAGACCTGTCCAGGATGCGACGCTGTAGCCGGTGCAAACTTCGCCGGTTAAACGCCGGAGAACGTAGTCGCCGATGGACAGCCACCGTTGCGCCCGGCTCAACCAGTCCGGGCGATGTCGAGCCATCCAGTGAAAACGGGCGGGAAGATAGGATGTGTGCAACGGACAGCCGGTACGCTCGTGCGCAGCATGGACGCCGCTTGCGCCCAATGCAGCGCGCAGCTCGGCCACCGCCTCTGTGCATCCAGGAGAGGCATAGGTGAAAAGCGGCGTCAACGGTCGCTCCTGTGCATCCAGCCCTACGACATTGGTGACGAAGGTGCAGGCTGCCACCGCAAGCACCGGTTGGCGCTGCACTGCGGGTGTCGCCAACGCCCGATCGATCGCTTCAACCACAGCAGCAAAGAGTGTGTCGGCGTCGAAGATGACATCGCCGACCGGGGTGATGTGCGGCGCGTTGGGAATTTGGGCGATAGAATCGGTCAACAGCTGCGCAGAGTCATCGAACACCAACGCGCGCGTAGAGGACGTGCCGATATCAAGTACAAGCAACATAAAGTCGGCCATCACAGTGCAATCCATCGGTGGAGAATTCGCATGGCGCCATGTTCATCCTGATGAGGCAGCGCCATGCGAGTTGGTCTTATTGGGAGACACCTTCCTGCACTGCGCGCATCGTCCATCCAAACCGGTAGACTCGCTCTAACAGGCGATATTGCGGCAACGTGTCCGGTCCACAGCTTGCTGTGCCGAGGCCGCGCTGTGCAGCGTCCAGATTCAGGTAGATTTCCGGTCGCGGCGTCAGCTCATAGGTGTGTTTGGCCCGGAACAGATCCTCGGCGGTGAAATGACTGGCCGAGAACTCAAAGGTCGGCGCGCCCTGTACGTGCAGACCGTAACCGCGGACATCGGTGAGCTTTAGCCAGCGCACGTCGGTCTTGTGCCCGTGCTCCTGCGGCATGATGTAGGGCACATATTGCTCCGTCACCGTGCTCCGATAACGGCCGATCATCGCCGAGGCTTTGCGGTCGCTGTAATTTTCCCAGGGGCCGCGGCCATACCATTCCAGTTGCTCAAAGTCGGGCGGCAGCGCCAGGTCGACACCCACGCGCGGAATGTCGGTCACGTCGTCGCCGAGATGTACCTCGTTGTAGATCTCAAGCGCGCCATCGGGAGAAAGCGCATAACGGTGGATATGCACGAAATCGCTCCACCGGTTTCGGCCGCTTGCCCGATGCACGATCTCGACGATTGGGTTGCGAGACTCCTGCACCAGGCGAATCTCTTCAAGCCGAAATTGGATGACATTCAGGCCTAGGGCCAGCCAGCGCGGGAGCGCCTTCCAGCCGGGGTTCTCGAGCAGCCGAATGCCGTCGTTGTCTGTCGCCGCACGCCAGACGTTAAGCCGAGGCCCACGCACCAACAGGTTGCGGCCCGGAGCGCCGAACGCCGCGAGCAGGCCGCTTCGTCGGTCGAACACGGCTTCGCCAGACGCACTGTACAAAACGATCTGTTCCTCGCGCTCGATGACTTCGATCGCTGCAGCCGTTGAATCGGCACGTTGCGCCTTGCGTTTGGTCCGCACTTTAGTCGGCGCTTCAAGCTGAACCCAACCGACTTCGTATCCGGCCGGCGCCCATAGCGTCTTGTTGCGCTGGTAAAAACGGAAGTTGAGAAAACACTCTCCTTCGGTCGTCTTTTTGCCGCTCAGCCAAGGCGTCGCCTCATCCAACGTTACCTCCATCCCCTCGCCGGGATCGATGTCGAGTTTGGGCAATTTGCCGCCGGCGATCACAACGCCGTCTTCGACCAGCTCCCAGCGCCCGCGCAGCCATCCCAGGTTCAAAAAGTCGCATCGATTGACGATGCGCACGCGGCCCTTGGAAAGCTTCACCGGCTCGACGCGCACCGGCTGCGCCAAATATTTGAACTCGTTGAGCGCAGGGTGCGGCGTGCGGTCTGGCCAGACAATGCCATCGGCGCAGAAGTTGGCGTCGTTGGGGACGTCGTCGAAATCGCCCCCGTAGGCCCAATAGCTTTCACCATTGGGAGCCGTCTGGCGAATGCCGTGGTCGAGCCATTCCCAAATAAAGCCGCCCTGCAGCGCCGGATAGCGCTCGAAAGCGGCCCAATAATCGGCGAGGCTGCCGTTGCTGTTGCCCATGGCGTGCGAGTATTCGCACATGATCAGCGGACGAGAATCGGCGTTCTGTTCGGAGTAGGCGATGATGCGGCTGATCTCCGGGTACATCGGACACATGACGTCGGTGACGCGTTCACCGCCCCGCAAATTGCCGCCCGCCCAGATCGAAATGGCCCCTTCGTAGTGGAGCGGTCGGCTCGGGTCGTAGCCGCGCACCCATCCTGCGGCTGCGTCGTGGTTGGGGCCATAGCCGCTCTCGTTGCCCAGGGACCAGAGGATGATGCAGGGATGGTTCTTGTCGCGCTCAACCATGTTCTGCACGCGTTCGACGAAGGCGTGCGTGTAGCGCAAATCACGGCATAGCTCCCGATAGAATGCATGAGATTCGATGTTAGCCTCGTCGATGACATAGAAGCCATAGCGATCGCACAGATCGTAGAAATGCGGGTCCTTGGGATAGTGCGAGGTGCGGATGGCGTTGACGTTGTATTGCTTCATGCGCTGCAGATCGCTCTCCATGCGCTCGCGCGTGAGCGCGCGGCCGGTCGTATCGTCGTGGTCATGAAGATTCATGCCCTTGATCAGCACGCGCTTGCCGTTGATGAGCAGGCTGCGGTCGCGGATCTCGACCTTGCGGAAGCCGACGGTACAGCGGCTGCTCTCTTCACCGTTGGGTGTCTTCAACGTGACAACCAGCGTGTACAGGTTGGGCGTCTCCGCCGACCAGAGTTTAGGATTGAGCACCATCGCTTCGAGCGCAACCTCGCCGCGCGGAAAATCGGGTGCGCCGAAGTCGGCACCCAGCGGCTTGCGCAAGACGGCTTTGCCGCGCGCGTCGAAGAGCTGCGCCTCCAGCGTGCAGCCTGCAACGTCGCCGCCGGGAAAACCTGCTTTGGCGGTGATGCGCAGCACGCCGTTGCGCAGGTCGTCGGTGAGGTCGCCGCGTGCAAAGACGTCCTGCAGGTGCGGCGTCCCCGTCGAGTACAAAAACACCTCGCGCTGCAGACCGGCATGCCACCACATGTCTTGATCTTCGACAAAGGCGGCGTCCGACCATTGCACGACGACGGCGAGCAGCTCATTGTGCCCATCGAAGCGCACATGGCGGGTGACATCGAACTCGGCGGGCGTGCGAGCATCTTTGTTCAGACCAATGGCTTGACCGTTGAGATAGACGTAAAGCGCGCCCTCGCAGCCGCCGAAATGCAGCACGATGCGTCGACCTCGCCAGTGCTCTGGCGCCGTGAAGATGCGACGATAGACGCCGGTCGGATTATCGTCGGGGACGTCCGGCGGCAGGTTGGGGAAGGGCATCTGCACGTTGGTGTAGTGGGGTCGACCGTATCCTTGCATGGTCCAGACGCCGGGGACTTGGATCGGCGACCATGCGCCGTTGCGCAGCGCTGCGCCGGTGACCTGTTGCGGCGCGCCGAAGATTTTAAAATCCCAGACGCCGTTGAGCAATAAAAACCAGGGCGACTCTTCGCGCGCCTTGCGCAGCGCATCGTCGGCGGTCGGGAAGGGATAGAGCGTTGCGCGCGGGGGCAGCCGATTCAGGCTGGTGAGCTGCGGCATCTTCCAGCTCGGCTGTCCGGCGAGAAAAAGCAGCGGCAGCGGCGCTGTGCGTTCCGTCATTGCGCGTTCCGTGTCACTTTCGTAACGAATTGCTTGCGTGTCCATTTCAACGTCCTGTATTCACCCTGTGGGAAATAATTGTGCGGCGCCAGACATTCTCCTTATTTTGCCATAAACAGGGCGACAAGAGGGAATAACAAAAGAAGAGAGGAGAGCGCTCAGAGCGCACAGGCGCCTAGAAAACTATCCACATGACCGATGACAATTTCGAACGATGGAGAGTAAAATTTA
>JANWYX010000055.1 GCA_025055055.1 Caldilinea sp.
GGCGAGGATGGCAGCCTGGAAGTACTGGGCCTCTCATTGCCGGGACTGGCGTTGCCTGCCGACGCTTTGCAGCCGCTGCGCGATCTCGGCGTCGAACGGCTTGCGCTCAATCTTTCCACCGACGACGTGATCGTCGCCATCAACGGCCAGACGCTGCCCCATATTCGCTTTGGTCCCAACGGCCTCAATACGCTGCTGGGCGTCGTCGGCGGACAGACCGGCCTGCCCAAACCGCTGCTGGACGCCGTGACCGATGCCGTGCTCAAAGACGGGGTCAAAATCCGTCTTGCGCTTGCCGGCGACCTGGCCGACGTGGCTGCTCCGGAAGCGCCGAGCTTTACGCCCGCCGATTTGGGAGGCCTGCCCACGCCGGTGATTCGAGCCGATATCAACATCAAAGGAGGCCAGATCGTAGCAGTTGGGGGGCTAACGGCGGAGCAGTTGGCGGCGCTGGGTGTTGCGTTGCCCGCCCTGCCTCCCGATGTAATGAAAATTCTCGGCGACCTCGGTGCGAGGAACGTTGACATTGTCAATTCGCCCAACAACTTGTCGATCCAGATCAACGGTTCGGAGCTGATGTCGATCGCATACGATGCAGCGTCGCTTGCCCATCTGCTAGAGCTGGCGAAGCCCTATTTGGCCGGCACACCGCTCGCAGACCCGGCGGTGATGAAGCTGGTGCAGGATGTCATCCTGCCCATAGCGCCGGCCGCAGACGTGAAGTTGCATGTCACTGTTGAGTAGCCTGCGGTATCATCGCCTCCGGCCGTCGAGCTTTCCCAGACAGGGCGATCCAGACGGGTGAATCCAAACGCCGCACCGATTCAAGGGCCGCTTGAAGAGGTGCGGCGTTTGCGCATCTACGAGATGCTCCGGCGGCGCTCACTTTTTACGCTAGGCTCAAGAATTGGATGGTGGCAAAGTGGCCACAAGGAGGTGAATTTGCAATGAAGCAATTCGAGTTGTCGGCCCCCACACCGGAGGCAATTCGTTCGCAGCATCTCTCCCCAAATGCCTTGTTCGGAGAAACGTCTCTCTCGTTCACCCAGGCGTTGACCGACTATCACATCGCCTATCTAAGCAGGCAGCTCAGTCTACGCGGCCGCCGCGAGGTGCACAGCGGTCGCGCCAAATTCGGTGCATTCGGGGACGGCAAGGAAGTGGCGCAGGTGGCACTGGCCCACGCATTCGAGCCGGGCGACTGGCGCTGCGGGTACTATCGGGACCAGACCCTGATGTTTGCGCTAGGCCTGTTGACGCCCGAAGCATATTTCGCCCAACTGTACGCCCACACCGACGTGCAAGCGGACCCGGCCAGCGGCGGGCGCTCGATGCTCGGCCATTATGCCACGCGTCTGCTCGATGATCGAGGCCGTTTTCTACCTCAAACGGACCGCTGCAACGCCGCCGCCGACATCTCACCGACGGCCGGTCAGATGCCGCGATTGGTCGGCCTTGCGCACGCCTCCGTCCTTTATCAAGAGGTGGAGGCGCTGCACGCACTCACCCACTTCTCCAGGCAGGGTCGCGAGATCGCCTTCGGCATTATCGGCAACGCCAGCTGCGCCGAAGGGTTGTTTTGGGAAGCGGTCAACGCCATCGGCGTATTGCGCGCGCCCGCCGTCATTTCGATTTGGGACGACGGCTATGGTATTTCCGTGCCCAACGAGCTGCAGGTGATGGGAGGCAACCTCTCTGCGCTGCTGGAAGGGTTTCGTCGCCGCAGCGATGGCGGACCCGGTTACGACCTGTACACCGTTCCGGGATGGGATTATCCAAAACTCGTGGAAGTCTATCGCTGCGCAGCGCGCAACGCCCGCGAGCAGCGCATCCCTGCGCTTGTCCACGTCACCGAAATGACGCAACCCCAGGGTCATTCCACCTCCGGCAGTCACGAACGCTACAAGTCGGCGGAGCGGCTGGCATGGGAGGCCGCACATGACCCGATCCCGCGCATGCGCGCCTGGCTGTTGGAAAAGGGGATTGCCTCTGAGGCGTTGTTGGAAGAAATCGAGGCGGCTGCACGCGCCGAGGCCGATGCAGCCTGCCAACGGGCATGGGAAGCGTATACGGCGCCCCGACGCGCAGCTGCCGCCGAGCTGGCCACTTTGCTCGACGCCGCCGCAGAGGAGACAGCGGCGTCCGTTGAGCTTCGTCGTCTGGCGGTGAACCTGCGAGAGCAGGAAGCGCCGCTGCATCGCCAAATGCAAGAAGCTGCACAACGGGCGCTTATCCTTTTGCGCTCGAGCCGCTCCTCGGCGCGCAGCCAGATCGAGGCCTGGAAGCGGCGCCATGCTGCGGAGCAACGCGCCAACTACGCGCGCCATCTTCATTTAGAAGGTCCAACCTCGACATTAAACGTCCCCATCGTTCCGATCGAATACGCCGTCGATGCGCCCGAAGTGCGCGGCTTCGAGGTCTTACGGGCCAACTTCGACGCGCTGCTGGCGAGCGACCCGCGCGTTCTCATTTTCGGAGAAGATGTCGGCCGGCTGGGCGACGTCAACCAGGGAGTGGCCGGTCTACAGGAAAAATATGGCCCTTTGCGCGTGGCCGACACGGGCATTCGCGAGGCGACCATCGTCGGACAGGCGATCGGCTATGCGTTGCGCGGCCTGCGCCCCATCGCCGAAATTCAGTATCTTGACTACATCTATTACGCCTGGGCGACGCTGGCCGACGATCTTGCGACGATGCACTGGCGCACGGCTGGCGGCCAGAAGGCGCCGGTGATCATCCGCACACGCGGCCACCGGCTTGAAGGCATCTGGCATTCCGGCTCGCCGATAGGCGCGCTCCTGGGCTCGCTGCGTGGAATCTACATCTGCGTCCCGCGCAACATGACGCAGGCCGCCGGCTTTTACAACACGCTGCTGCGCGGAGAAGACCCTGCCATCGTGATCGAAGTGCTCAACGGCTACCGCCTGCGCGAACGCATGCCGGCCAATCCAGGCCAGTTTACGCTGCCTCTGGGCATTCCAGAGGTGTTGCGACCCGGGAAGGACGTCACGCTGGTCACCTACGGCGCGTGCTGCCGTATTGCGCTCGATGCTGCGGCCCGGTTGGCCGAACTGGACGTCGACGTCGAGGTGATCGACGTGCGCACGCTGTTGCCCTTCGATTTGGAGGCGCGTATCGCCGCCTCTCTCCGCAAAACAAATCGCCTCGTCGTTCTGGATGAAGACGTCCCCGGCGGCGCGTCGGCGTTCATCCTGCAGCAGGTGCTGGAGACGCAAGGAGGCTACTGGCTTCTGGACGGCGAACCGCGCACGATTACGGCGCAACCGCATCGCCCCGCCTACGGCAGCGACGGAGAC
>JANWYX010000280.1 GCA_025055055.1 Caldilinea sp.
GAAGCTTTGTCTCTTCACCGATCGCGGCAACATGGTCTGGTGGTTAATTTGCGGCATCATCGGCATTCTGCGGCCGGTTGACGTCTGGTCCGCCGATATTACGGATGGCTCGGCGGTGGCGTCGCCGTTGCCGATCTGCCGGGAATCCTCCAGGGCGTCGTCATGGGCGTCTTTGGCCTGCTCGAGCCCTTCCGAGGGGCGGGTTGGGGAGCATGGTGTTCTCGGGCCATCTCGGTAGACCATCGGCCTTTTGTTGCTCGGCAGTCCGCTTGGCTACGTTGCAGCGCTGCCTTTCGTGGTCGGCATTTTCGCCGTCATCTTTGCGTTCCGGCTGCGCAGCGCGTAAAATAAAAGGCACGGGTTGAGGAGGTGGTGGGCTGAGCCCGCCGCCTTTTTCATTTGGCGGATTTTTATGTTGAAGCAATGCGAAGAACAGTAGGAGAGCGCATCACCTATATCGGTCACGCCACGGTTTTGATGGAAGTGGACGGTGTGCGCATTTTGACCGATCCTGTGCTGCGCTACCGCATTGTTCACCTGCGCAGACGACGCACGCCGCTTTTGCCACGATGGCAGGAGAATATCGACGCCGTCCTCATCTCTCATTTACACTACGACCATCTTGACCTGCCTTCGCTGCGTAAGATCGGCAAAGCGACGCGCTTGATTGCGCCGGTGGGCGCCGGAGCGTTGCTGCGTCAACATGGTTTTACGAACGTAGAAGAGATGCGTGCGGGGGAGCGCACCAGCGTGGGAGGCGTTGCAGTGACGGCCACCCTGGCCGTGCACAACGGCGCGCGCGGCCCTTTTGGTCCGGTCGCAGAATGTATAGGATATGTGGTCAGCGCGCAACGGCGGCGCATCTATTTCCCCGGCGACACCGATCTCTTTCCCGAGATGGCGCAGATGGCGGGCAAGATCGATGTAGCGCTGATGCCGGTGTGGGGATGGGGCCCAACGCTCGGCGCAGGCCACATGGACCCTTATCGCGCTGCACAGGCGAGCCGCCTGATCACGCCGCAGGTCGCCATTCCAATTCACTGGGGCACGCTCTATCCACTGGCCATCCATCGCCTCACCAAGGCATTTCTGGTCGATCCTCCGCACCGATTTCGTGAATTCGTGTTGCGGATGGCGCCGCAGGTGGAAGTGCGCATTTTGCACCCAGGCGAACATAGCGATTTTTGAGCGCTTATTGTATTCCATCAGGTTTCCCGGAAGCTTTATTTATACAAAAACCTTTACTCACTGCCTATAAACTACGGAATGCTCAAAAGAACAGAGGCAGCGCGCATGGCAAATTTCCCAAAGTGAAGCCAATGCACAATAATTCAAGAGAAGCCCTATGCAGTTGGCCTCCTGATGGGCAGCTTCAACTTGCCCGGAAGGTCGTGCGCCACGAGAAGACCTGACCAAATAGCACGAAGAAATTTTTGAATTATCAGAAGGTGCGAAACGATCATGCTCGACCTAATGCTTGACCACGCCACCGTGGTCGAACACGACAAAAAACAGCTGCATCCTCTCCATCATCCTAAGCAACATCAGGACCCTCTGGTGGTCGAGCGCGCCGAAGGGGTGTGGCTCTACACCACCGACGGACGTAAAGTGCTCGACGGCATGGCCGGCCTTTGGAACGTTAACATCGGCTACGGCAATCAGGAGCTGCCCGAAGTCGCCGCCGAGCAGATGCGCAAGCTTGCCTTCACCTCCAACTTCGTCGGTATGACCACGCCGCCCTCAGCCGAGCTTGCCTATCGTATGGCGGGGATGGCGCATCCGACGCTCAACACCACCTTCTTTACGTCGGGCGGCTCTGAATCGAACGACACCGCTTTCAAAACGGCGCGCTACTACTGGCGCCGCCTGGGGAAGCCGGAGAAGGTGAAGATCATCTCGCGGCAGGGCGCGTATCACGGCATCACCGTCGCCGCCACTGCCGCCACCGGCATCCCTCGTTACCACACCATGTTCGGCCCGCTCACGCCCGGCTTCTCGCACATTCCGGCGCCGAACCCCTATCGCTACACCGGCGACATCCAACCCCACGAGACGGTTGGTCAGGCGGCGGCGCGGGCGTTGGAGGAAGAGATTCTGCGCCAAGGGCCGGAAACGGTCGCCGCCTTCATTGCCGAACCGATCCAGGGCGTCGGCGGCGTCATCGTCCCGCCGGACGACTATTTCCCGCTCGTGCGCGCCCTCTGCGACAAATATGATGTGTTGCTGATCGTGGATGAAGTGATCTGCGGCTTTGGCCGTACAGGCCTCTGGTTTGGCCAGCATCACTGGGATTTGCGTCCGGACATCATGTCGTTTGCCAAGGGCATTACAAGCGGCTACCTGCAACTGGGCGGCATTCAGATCTCGGATGCAATCCGCGCGGTCATCGATGCGGCGCCGCCGGAGGAAGCCTGGATGCACGGCTACACCTATTCCGGCCACGCCGCCGCCTGCGCTGTGGCGCTCAAAAATCTGGAGATCCTCGAACGCGAGGGGTTGATTGAAAACAGCCGCCTGATGGGGGAGCGGCTCAGAGGAGGGCTTTCCAAACTGCTCGATTTCAACATTGTGGGCGATGTGCGTGGACGAGGCCTGCTCTGCGGCGTCGAGATCGTCAAAGACAAAGCCACGCGCGAACCCGACCTGGCCAAAGCGCTCGAAATTTACAATCTCTGTCTGGCGCGCGGCCTGCGCACGCGCAATGTCGGCAACGTGTTGGCCTTCTCTCCGCCGCTGTCTATCACCGCCGAAGAAGTGGACCTGATCGTTGACATCCTGGGCGGCGTCATTGACAGCGTGAGCGAGTAGAGGCCGTCTCGCAAGCGCCCCCCACATGAGGCGCATTCGATGATGCGATTTGGACGAAGCCAGCGCTTGGGGTACGATGGCCTCAACACAAGCGAGACGCCGGCGTTGGCTTCCCCTGTGTTCCACCTTGCGTCCCTGTCTTGTTAATGGCGCCCGATGATCTGCATTCCTGATCCACTTCAAAGGAGGGTTTCATGGCGAAAGTGAAAATTTCCCGAGGCAAATTCGAGCGCATCAACCGCTGCGCCGACGAACGCGGCGTGATCGCAGCGGCGGCGATGGACCAGCGCGGCTCCCTGCAGAAGGCGATCGGCAAGGCGCGCGGCGGCGCGCCCGTCAGCGCAGAAGAGATGACGCAGTTCAAGACGGCAGTGACAAAGGTGCTGACCCGTCACGCCAGCGCCATTTTGCTGGACCCGGAATACGGGCTGCCGGCGCTCGAGGTGCGCGCGCCGGGGACAGGCGTCCTGCTCGCCTATGAAAAGACCGGCTACGATACGAGCGACGACAGTCGCATGCCCGACCTTTTGCCCGAATGGAGCGTGCGCCGCCTGGTGGCCACCGGCGCCGACGCCATCAAGGTGCTGCTCTACTACAATCCCTCCCACCCGTCGCGCATCAACAGCGCAAAGCAGGCCTTCATCGAGCGCATCGGCAGCGAATGCAAGGCAGAGGACGTCCCCTTCTTTCTGGAGCCGATCTGCTACAACGATGCCCTGGGCGACCCCAAGGGACTGGAGTTCGCCAAAGCCAAGCCGGCGATGGTCAAGGCGTATATGGCCGAGTTCTCTAGGCCCGAATACGGCGTCGACGTGCTCAAGGTCGAGGTGCCGGTCAACATGGCCTACGTAGAGGGAACCTCCACCTTCAAAGGGGTGAAAGCGTACAGTAAAGCCGAGGCGATGGAGCTTTTCCGCGAGGCGGCGAGCGTCTCTCAGAAGCCTTTCATCTATCTCAGCGCCGGCGTGAGCGACGATGTCTTTCGCGAGACGTTGGAGCTGGCAGCAGAGGCGGGTGTGCCTTTTTCCGGCGTCTTGTGTGGTCGCGCCACCTGGCAGGACGGCATCCCGGTGTTTGCTACCGGCGGCTACGATGCGCTGATTGAGTGGCTGGAGGATCGCGGGGTCAAGAACATCACAGCGCTCAACCAGGTGTTGGCGAAAGGGGCCAAACCCTGGTGGGATTTCTACGGCGGCAAAGATAACATCGAGGTCGTCTGACCTCGGCACACTGCCGGCTCATCGGCCAGGGAGGATTCGTGAACCTTCATTGTTACGACAGAAGAAAGATCAAGGTTGTCGTCGCTCTGCTGCTTTCTTTGCTTGCAGCGCTTGCCACATCGGTTGCCTGCACCTTTCCTACAACGCCTCCTGCAGGCGAGGCCGGCGCCGAGCAGCTTCCTGCTGCGACCGGCGCCGCTGCGCAGCTGGAGCCGGCGGCGCGCAACAATATGTACAGCAGCCCGCCGGAGATGATCATCGACCCCGCCAAATACTATTACGCCACCATCAAGACAGAGCGAGGCGACATCAAGGTGCAGCTCTTCGCCGATCGTTCGCCGATGACGGTCAACAACTTTGTCTTTCTGGCGCGTGAAGGCTTCTATGACAACACCACCTTCCACCGCGTGTTAGACGGCTTCATGGCGCAAGGAGGCGATCCGACAGGCACCGGCACAGGCGGCCCCGGCTACACCTTCGCCGACGAATTTTGGCCGGGCGCGACCTTTGACCGCCCCGGCCTCCTGGCCATGGCGAATGCCGGGCCAAGCACCAACGGCAGTCAGTTCTTCATCACCTTCGAGCCGACACCCTGGCTAGACGGCAACCACACCATCTTCGGCGAAGTGATCGAAGGCCGCGAGGTGCTCGACCGCCTCACCCGCCGCGATCCGGCAGCCAACCCGACAGAGCCGGGCGATCGCATTCTGACCATTTTGATCGAGGAAAGCGACAGCAGCATCCTGCCGACGCCGACGCCGCTGCCTCCCACGCCGACGCCTTTCCCGCCGACCAACCTCAGCGGCGAGCGCCCGTTGGCCGCCCTGAGCGGTGAGGAAAGGGCCAACTATTTCAACACCGAGCCGGCGATGGTTATCGACGCGACCAAGACCTACACGGCAACGATCCGCACCTCGCAGGGCGACCTGGTCGTGGCGCTGCGCGCTGCGGAAGCGCCGGTGGCGGTGAACAATTTCGTCGTGCTCGCTAACCTCGGCTTTTACGACAACACGCCGGTCAACGACGTCAACCCCGATCTGTTGGTGGTGATCGGCGCGCCTGACAACGATCCCTTCAACGACGCCGGCTACGTGATCCGTCCGGAGGTCGGTCTCTCCGGAACGCCGGCGGCGGGCGCCGTCGCCTATCGAACCCTTAGCCAGGACGTCGACGGCAGCATCGTGGCCAGCAGTAGCCAGCTTTTCCTGGCCATTGCGCCACCCCCGCCCGATGTGAACGACGCCTACAGCTTTTTCGGTCAGATCGTGGAGGGCGTCGATATTCTTGCCACCCTAACCGTCAGCGACACGATTGAAAGCGTCACGATCATCGCAGAGTAGGGCTGGCGGTTTGTCAATGAGGCGGCGGACAGACCTGATGGAGCGAAACTCAGTTTCGCTCCATCAGGTTCGCTCGATCGGGGGATTCTATTACGGGCAGCGAATCAGCCCCTGTGCCCACAGGCAGGCGCCGCAGACCGGCGCTTCGTTGCCGAAACAATCCTCCAGGTTCGCCACTGAAAGGTCGCAGCCGCCGCAGAAGGTGCAGGGCGGAAAGGCGAACCCTTGCACGCGCGCCCGATAGGCGACGTAGGCGGGGTCGTTCCAGAGGTCGAGCAGGCTGCGCTCGTGCACGTTGCCGATGATGTGACGATGGATGACGTGCGGTTTGTCGTGCAAAATGCTGCTGTGCGTGTGCAGCAACGGCCAACATGGCGCCACGTCGCCGTTCCAACCCACCGTCAACGAGCCGGCCTCGATGTAGTCGCAGACGTCATTGCTGCCGCCCCACTTGGCGCCGGCGTAGCGCACGCTGAAACCGCTTTGAAACGCCTCGAAGAGCGCCTCGCGCGTGATCTCGTCGAAGTCCATCTTGGGCAGGCTGAGCTGCGGCGTGTGCGTCGAGTCCAGGTAGGTGATCGAGCGCATGGATTGCTTGTAGAGCACTTCTTCTTTCAAATTTTCGGTGACAGGCAGCACGTTGCTCACCGAAAAGTGCAGCGCGCCGAGCCGGCGGGCGATCTTGAGCACCTTGGGCAGATCGGCGATGTTGCGCTTCATCGCAACGAACGCCACGCCGATCTCGGGCTTTGCACCTTTATGCCCCTTGCGCAGCGTGCGGAAGCGTTGCAGGTTCGCCAGCACATTGGGCAGCTCGGCGCCGAGGCGCACGTCGGCGTAGCTTTCCGGCGTTGCGCCGTCGATGGAGACCCACAGCAGGTCGAGCCCGGCTTCGATCAACTGGCGGCTGCGGTGCTCCGTCAGCAGCGTGCCGTTGGTGATCAGTTCCACGCGCGCGCCCAGCCGTTTGGCCTCGGCCACCCACTCCACGGTGCGCGGATGAAAAAGCGGCTCGCCGATCCCGCCGAAATAGATGGTCGGAACGGGGTCGATCTGCCTGACGCCTTCCAACACGGCGACGAAGGTCTCCTCGCGCATGCGTCCGACGCTCGCTTGCCAGGCGTTGCGAAAGCAGGTGATGCAGTCCAGGTTGCAGGCGTTGGTCGGTTCGACGTAGACCTTGGCCAGATGGTTCAGCGGGCGATGCAGGCGCAGGGTGTTGCCGTCGCGCTCGACGCGCAGGGTTGCGCCCGGCTGCAGGCCCAGGCTGCGCCGCATCTCCGGCGAAAGCACGAGCCGCCCCTCCTCATCGACATACCCCCATTCGACCTTCGGCGTTGGCGACGATGGAGATGCAGCGCCGTTTGTCCTTGCAGGCGCCGAAGCAGTTTCTTCGATCAACGCAATCGGAAGGACGGCCATCGCTCGACTCCTCCTGAGATGAATGTTCTGGGACATCGTCTCATTTCATTAACCGCTCTGACGGCGGACAAGCCTCTTGCGCAGCGGCCGCCAGCGCCGGCGCGGGGGACAATTCGTGGCCAAAATAGCGCCGTTGAAAGAAAAGCGCCACGTTGACCAGGCCGATCATCACCGGCACCTCGATCAGCGGCCCGATCACAGCAGCGAAGGCCTGACCGGAGCTGATACCGAAGACGGCCACCGCCACGGCAATCGCCAGTTCGAAGTTGTTGCTGGCGGCGGTGAAGGCCGCCGTCGTCGTTTTGGAGTAATCGGCGCCGATGCGATGGCCCATCCAGAAGCTGATTAAAAACATCAACACAAAGTAGAGCGTGAGCGGGACGGCGATGCGCACCACGTCGAGCGGAATTTCGACGATCAGATCGCCTTTGAGGCTGAACATCACGACAATGGTGAAGAGCAGCGCAATCAGCGTGATGGGACTCACGCGGGGGATAAAGCGGGCCTCATACCATTCTCGTCCTTTCGCCCGCAGCAGGAAAAAGCGCGTGGCGAAGCCGGCGATCATGGGGATGCCCAGGTAGATAAAGACACTCTGCGCCAACTCGCCGATGCTGATGTGGACGACTGCGCTCTGCAGCCCCAACGCCTGCGGCAGCACTGTGATGAAGACGTAGGCGTACACGCTGTAAAAAAGCACCTGGAAGACGCTGTTGAAGGCCACCAACCCGGCGGCATACTCGGTGTCGCCCTTCGCCAGCTCGTTCCATACGATCACCATCGCAATGCAACGCGCCAAGCCGATCAGAATGAGGCCGATCATGTACTCTGGGTAGTTATGCAGAAAGAGGACGGCCAGCACAAACATTAAAATTGGACCTACCACCCAGTTTTGCACCAGCGAAAGCGTCAAAATCTTGACGTTGCGAAAAACTTCGCCCAACTCTTCATATCTCACTTTGGCGAAGGGTGGATACATCATCAGGATCAGGCCGATGGCGA
>JANWYX010000329.1 GCA_025055055.1 Caldilinea sp.
GCCTCTTTCGCCGCTTACTGGGTGGAAAATCGCAGCCGCTTCCGTCCCCGCAGCGTGGCCGCCATACGTCATGAGCTTCGCCAAAAAGGCGTGGATGCAGAGACGATCCGTTCGGCGCTGGGCGAGATCGACGAAGACGAAGCCGCCTGGGCCGCAGTGGCGCAGCAGCTCGAGCGCTGGCGAGGATTGACAAAAGAGCAGCTAACGCAGAAAATCATCAACTATCTGGCCCGTCGCGGCTTCGGTTACGAGACTGCGCAACACACTGCGCGCCGCGCCTGGGCGCAGCTTCAATCGCCCAACGATTTATGAGCGCTCGCAAACGCAAACCCAAGATCATCGTCCGCACATGGACGCCGGAGGATATCCCCGGCATTGTAGAGTGCCACCGCGCATCCTACCCTGAATACCCTAAGAACGCCTATTACACAGAACGTTTCTACGAAATGCAGTATGCCGCCTTTCCCGAGGGCCAGTTCCTGGCCGAGGTCGACGGCAAGATTGTCGGCTACGCCACTTCCCTGATTGTCCAGCTCGACGACGACGCGCACTGGTACACCTACGAGGAGATCACGGGTGGCGGCACCTTCAGCACGCATGACCCTTCGGGCGACACGCTCTACGGCGCCGACATCGCGGTGCGACCGGAATACCGCCGCATGGGCATCTCCAAGTTGCTCTATGAGAAACGGATTGCGCTGATGAAGCGCTACAACCTGCGCCGCATGGTCGCCTACGGCCGCATCCCCGGCTACACCGACTACGCCGGCAAAATGACCGCCGAGGAGTACGTGCAAAAAGTCGTGGCGGGCGAGCTGAGCGATCCGGCGCTTTCCGCCCATCTGCGTGCAGGCTACACAGTGCGCCGCGTGCTGCTTGACTTTCTGTGGGACGACTCCAGCCTCAACTACTCGACGCTGCTGGAAATGCCCAATCCCAACTATCAACCGGAAAAGCGCAAAATCGCCGCTGCGCCGTTGCAGCGCGTGGTGCGGCGCATCCGCGTCTGCGCCGCCCAGTGGTGCATGCGCCCGGTCCATTCGTGGGACGAATTCGAGCAAACGGTCAACTTCTTCGTCGACACGGCGGACACCTATCATTGTCATTTCTTGCTCTTTCCGGAGCTTTTTACGGCGCAGTTGTTTACGATTATGCCCTCCGACCTCGATTCGCGGGCAGCGATTCGGCGTCTGGCGTCGATGACAGAGCGCTACATCGATCTCTTCAGCGACTTGGCGGAAAAACATGGCCTCTACATCATCGCCGGCTCGCAGCCCGAACTGCGCGATGGCGAAATCTACAACGTCGCCTATCTGTTCACGCCCAGCGGCCGCCACTACAGCCAGGACGCATTGCACATTCCGCCCATTGAACGTACTGATTTCGACATCGAACCGGGCGAGGATATCAAAGTCTTCGACACGCCGCTGGCCCGCATCGGCATCCAGGTCGGCTACGACATTGAGTTCCCGGAGCTGGCGCGCTTGCAGACGCTCTTCGGCGCCGAGGTGATTTTCGTCCCCTATTCCACCGACGAGCGCAAGGCCTTTGACCGCATTCGTTACACCGCGCAGGCGCGCGCCGTGGAAAACTTCGTCTACACGGTGATTGCAGGCAACGTCGGCAATTTGCCGGCGGCGAAAAATTACCTGATCAACTATGGGCAGGCGGCCGTCTTCACTCCTAGCGACTTCGCCTTTCCACCCTTCGCCACGGCGGGGGAGAGCGAGGCCAACGTCGAAACGGTGTTGATCACCGATCTGGACCTTACTTCACTCGTCCAGCAGCGCGACCTGGCGACGGTGCGCCATCTGTACGACCGTCGCACCGACCTTTACGATGTACGTGCCAAACGGGCGGTGAAGATCGTGCGAACCGAATGAACGAGGAGCATGCGATGTCAAGAACGGTTCACTTCAAAATCGGCGATCAGGTGCGCAGCGTTCAGGTGACGCCTGAGGGAGACCGCTTTCAGGTGCGAATCGGCGAGCGAAGCTATGTGGTTGCCGTGCGACAAGGTGAGCTGGGACGCTTGGACCTGTGCGTCGATGGGCGTCGTCGCCGCGCCTACGCTGCAAAGCAGGGTGACCGCGTGCATGTATGGCTGGATGGCGAAACGTGGACACTGATCAAGACCGATCTGCGGCGTCGCGGCGCCCAACCAAGCGACCTCGGCGGTTCACTCGAGGCCGCCATGCCCGGCAAAGTGCTCGACGTGCTGGCGTCCGAAGGAGATGTGGTTCAACGCGGCCAGGTGTTGGTGCTGCTCGAGGCTATGAAGATGGAGCTGCGCATCCAGGCGACGCAAGAAGGGGTGGTGAGCAAGGTGTGGGTGCGTCCCGGCCAGGTAGTCGAACGTGGGCAACGTCTGGTGGAGATCACTTAGCGCGGGCGCGCGCCAGAACTTTGCGCGCAGCCAGCAGCATCGGCATATCGACCATTTTCCCTTCAAAAGAGAATGCGCCGGCGCCCGCCGCCTGCCGCTCCTCGAACGCCTGCACCAACCGTCGAGCGCGCTCGATCTCCTCCTCCGTGGGGGAAAAGGCGCGATTGACGACGGGCGTCTGGTTGGGGTGGATGCAGGTTTTGCCGGTATAGCCGAGTTGACGGGCGAAGCGGCTCTCTTTTTCCAGTCCTTCCAGGTCGTGATAATCGGCGTAAATCATGTCGAACGCCTGCAAGCCATAAGCTGCAGCGGCGGTGACTACGGCGCTGCGCGCGTAGAAGACCTCCCATCCCTCCGACGTGCGAATGGCGCCGACGTCGCCGGCCAGATCTTCGGCCCCGAAGATCAACCCCTCCAACCGCAAGGTCGCCCGTGCGATCTCGCGCAGATTCATCACCCCGCGAGCGGTTTCAATCATGGCGAAAAGGCGAAATGAGCCGGTCTCCAGGTTCAATCGTTGCTCCGCCAACTCCAGCAGACGATCGATGCTGCGCAGCTCGCTTTCATCTTCGGCCTTGGGAACGATGTAGCCGTCGGGGCGCCACGGGGCGGTTGCTTCGATCTCCTCGGCGGGAAAGCCGGCGCCGAGCGGATTGAGCCGCACCAGCCGTTCACGGTCGCCAAAATCCAGTGTACGCAACGCCTCCGCCGTCGTGAGCCGCGCCTCCACCTTGCGATTCTGCGCCACGCCGTCCTCCAGGTCGAGGATCACGGTGTCCACCTCCCATCCGGCGGCCTTTTGCATTTTGCGCATGCTGTCGCCCGGCATAAAGAGCAGGGACCTGCGGGGAAAGTGTACATTTCTGACGGTCATATCACTTCTTACGCTTGTGCAACGGCGCCGTGTTCCTCTACAGAACGTTTCTTCCACATCAACGCCGTGCGCTCGAATTCGATGACGACGACTCCGTCCTGATTGCGCCCAACATGCCGGAAGCGGACGATCCCTTGGCCGGGCCGCGAGCGCGACTCGCGCTTTTCGAGCACCTCTGTGGTCACATAGAGTGTGTCGCCATGGAACAGTGGATGCGGATGCACAACGCGCTCGTAGCCCAGATTAGCCACCAGCGTGCCTTCGGTCAGCTCCGGCACTGTGATGCCGACGGCAAGCCCCAGCGTAAAGATGCCGTTGACGATGCGCCGACCGAATTCCGAGTGCTTGCGCGCGTAGTCTTCGTTCAGATGCAGCGGCTGCGTGTTCATCGTCAAGGCGCAGAAGAGGACATTGTCCATCTCTGTAATGGTGCGCGCCAGACGGTGTTCGATCACCTCTCCGACGAGCAACTCCTCGAAGTAGCGTCCGGCCATGGCATCACCTCGGGAATCGCGTTTTGGCAGCGTTTGAAGAGCATGAATGGGCTGCGCTTGCCGGGTTTCGACGAGCCTTCGTCTTCATTCCGAGCCTCAACCTCGGCGCAGACAGGGATTCGTGAGAAGGATTGCCTACGTCTTAACCCTTTCTCCGGAATCCACCGGTTTTTGGAGAAATACAAAATACAGAAGGTTCACTGCGCTCCTCCGGGAAGCTCTATGTTTTTAACACAATCGTCCGGCAATCGCCGTAGATACGGCTTATCGCCGCAAGTTCTGACGCATTGCCCCCGCTACACCGGAGACGATACTTACGCGAGCGCCCTTCGCAACATCCAATGCACCTCCCGGCTGCACGTTTTCTACAGAGTGCAAGGCTTCGGATGAATCAAGAAAGCCCGACGATGAACAGAGTCTGTGGAGAACAGCGCCTATGGGCGCCGGAAAAGATTCCTCAAATTCCATTGAGCTTCCCGGAGGATGGCTGCGCTCAGGCAGTTGTGTTATTACTCTTTGGGACAAAATTGGGGTCGCGGTATTTCTTGCCCTCCTCGATCAGCATCACCGGAATGCCGTTTCGAATTGGGTATTTGTAGCCGTTGCGTGGATTGAGCAAGAATTTGCCGTCGTCCACCAGCTCCAGCGGGCCCTTGTCTTCTGGGCAGACCAGAATTTTGAGCAGTTCCTCGCTGATCTTGCCGCCCAAGGGCGCCTCGTCGAGCGACTTGACCGGTTGAGAGGGTAGCACACCGCTGGTCGCAGCCGAACCTTGATTCGATGGCGCAAAAATCTGCTTAAGGGCGTAGACCACACCTGCAAAAATGACGGCGAAAAAGAGGAACTTCAGAAAGTTTTTCATATTGCAACTCCGCTTGTCATCGACTTCATACAGCTTATCGCTGTCTGCATGTTATCACAGTATCGACGTCGCATTGAAATTTGAACGTCAGAATGACCTGAAGAATGACCTGAAATGGCCTGACCGATGTTGGGTCTTCTCTTGCAGCCTATTTATGACAATTGTATACTACACCCATGACAAGTCGTCAATCCATCCGGCGTTGTGCGGAATGAGCTCCTTCTGGTTGATTCTTCTGGTCGTCTTATGGTTGCTGCTGATCGGCTGGCTGCGCCGGCGTGAGCAGCAGCGGGGCCGTAGCCTCGGCCTCTGGAACGATGCACTCGCCGCTGGATTGCTCGCTCTTCTGGTCGGCGGCTTCTTCTGGCGCACGCTCAGCGGCGCAGCCTTTCAACCTGCGGATGGCGGCGATCTAGTCAGTTTTCTCTTCCCCACCTACCGTTTCGCCGCCGCCGAGTTGAGCCAAGGTCGTCTACCGCTGTGGAACCCTACGCTGTATGGGGGCGCGCCGTTCATCGGCGACATTCAGGCGGGCTTTCTCTATCCCCCTAACCTCTTGCTTTTTTTGATCAACCCTGCGTTCCCTTACACGGCGCTGCAATGGATGAGCGCCGCGCACCTGTACTGGGCCGGGCTGGGCATGTATGTACTGCTGCGCACGTTGCGCTGGCCGACGCGCAGCGTCAGCCGTCCCGCCGCCTTTTTTGCAGCGGTCGCCTTCGCTTTCGCCGACCCGCTGCTCACCCATTTCGGCAATCTCAACTTAATTGCCGTGCTCAGTTGGGCGCCCTGGATTTTGGCGGCGTTTGCGCGCGGAGTGATGCACGCACACTGGGGATGGACGGGCGTCGCAGCTGCGCTGCTTGCGGTCGGAAGCTACGCCGGACACGCCCAGAGCACGCTTTATATCGGGTTGGCGCTGGTTGTTTTGACCGCCGGCTGGCTTGTGACCGATTTTCAGGAGCGAAGGCGATTTGACCGTGCGCTGGCGCGGCCGGTCGGCATGTTGCTCGTTGCTGCATTTTTCGCAGCCCTGCTTCTGGCGCCGATCCTGCTGCCCGCGCTGGAGCTGACGCGTTACGCCGTGCGCAGCGATTTCACCTATCAAGACAGCGTGGCCTTCTCCCTGGCACCGACGCAACTGCTCGCTGGACTGGTCACCCCCTCTCTCTTCGGTCGCGGCCCCGCCCTGCACTGGAGCCTGTGGGAGCGCGTCGAGCTGCCCTATCTGGGCGTTCCCACCCTCATTCTGGCGTTCTGCGGCCTTGCCCTGGCATTGCCCGACCAGCGCCGAAGGTTATGGATGTGGACTGCGCTGGCACTCTTCGGCCTTTTGCTGGCGCTTGGGATTTACACGGTGGTGCACGGCTGGTTGGCTCTTTTGTTGCCGATGTTCGAGCAGTTCCGTGCGCCGGCGCGCGCTATCGTGCTTTGGGCGATCGGCGTGAGCGTGGTGGCCGCAGTCGGCTTCGACGCAATCGCCGTGCGCATGGCGCGCGCGACGGCGCTGACGACTTTTCTGCGCGGCGGCGCGGCTTTGCTAGGGACGGCGACGCTGCTCGGCTTTGCGCTGCTTTTCATGACACAGGCCGATCCCACAGCCTTCCTACGCGCTTCCCTGGCTGCGCTGGCGCTAACGATCGCCTTCGCCGCCTGGTTAGGGAGCTGGGCGTTGCTGGCGGGGCGTCAACGACGGGCGCTCTCCTTTGGCGCCTTCTCGACTCTGATCGCAGCGTTGTTATTCATCGAGCTGGCTGCCGCCGGTGCTTACACCGACATCAGCGAGACCGATCCCACGCAGGGGTTTCAGCACGACGAGATCGTTGCGTTTTTGCGTAAGGACTCCGACTTGTTTCGCATAGACTCCCGCACCGACTTGCAAGGCCTCTGGCAGCCCGACACGGCGGCGCTGGTCGGTCTACAAGATGTCGGCGGCGTCGACAACCCACTGGCGCTGCGCAGCTATGTGGAATTTTGGGAATCGCTCGGCGGCCGCGACGGGCGGCGCTACGACCTGCTCAACGTCAAGTATGTGCTGGTGCGGGAGGGAACGCCGTTGCCAGAAGGCAAGTTTGCAAAGGTGTTCGGCCCGGTGCGGGGCATCGAGGTCTATGAAAACCGGTCATTTTTACCGCGCGCCTGGGTTGCTCCTGCAGATGTGAACCTGGACAACGTCCTGCCGCCTCCGGAGCCGACGCCTGCGCAGGTGATGGCATATGCGCCGACGCAGATGCGTTTGCGCGTGAAGACGGATGAAGCCGGTTGGCTGATCGTCAGCGAATTCTGGTATCCCGGTTGGAGCGCCGAGGTGAACGGCGCTCCAACGCCTATTGCACCGGTGAACGGCGCCTTGCGTGGGGTGGCTGTCCCGGCCGGTGAATCAGAGGTGATCTTCACATATCGACCTGCGTCGTTTACTTGGGGGCTGGCGCTTGCAGGTGCAGGCGTCGTAGGCCTGGCGGTCCTACTTTGGTCGGCGCGTTTGAGAAGGCCTTCGTCTTCCCTTCTTTTCTAGAGGGTTTGTGCGGTGCAGAGCCGCACGCTTTGGCCGTCTTGAGGCAGGCTACCTCCTCATCAGATACACCAACGCAATAAGCACTGCGATCGTCACCACGACCATGCGCAGCATGCGCGGTTGCACGAAGCGCGCCAGCTTGCCGCCCAGCAAGCCACCCACCACCGAGCCCGCCGCCATCACCAGCGCCGCCGGCCACACCACCTGGCCGGAAAAGAGGAAGAAGATGGCAGCCGCCACGTTCACCGCAAAGGCAACGATCTGTTTCAACCCGTTGAGTCGCGTCAGCGTGTCGTCGAGCACCAGGCCTAGCACGGCCAAGATGATGACGCTTAGGCCGGCGCCAAAGTAGCCGCCGTAGATAGAGGCAAGGAAGACCGGGCCGACCGACCACGCCTCGTCGGCTGCAGAGCCGCCCGACGCTTCGATGCGTCGCGCCACCCAACTGCGCACCCAATCCTGGATCGCCAACAGGAACGCCGCCAGCAGGATCAGATAGGGTACCAGGAAGCTGAACAGCCGTTCGCCGGTGTTGAGCAACACTGCGCCGCCCGTTACGCCGCCCAACACAGCGGTGGGAAGCAACAGGCGTAGCCTGCGCTCTTGGCCGGAGAGGTCCTTCATCTGGGCGAATGTGGCGCCGAGATAGCCGGGCACCAACGCCACCGTGTTGGTGACGTTGGCCGCCACCGGTGGGACGCGGACGCCGATCAGCGCCGGAAAGCTGATCAAAGTGCCTCCCCCTGCAATGGCGTTGACGAATCCGGCCGCCATTGCCGCCAGAGCAATCAGAACGAAGTCGATGAGGTTGAAGGCTCCATTCATATTCCCTTTCCGTTCATTTGGGCGGTGAATTGCCGCAGCGATTGAGAAGAAATCACGCCTCCTCTTGGATCACCTCTTCCTGGTGACGAGGGGCGTTGAGTAGATCGGCGAGCAGACGGCCGATCGCTTCATTCGATCCCAACACGACCAGCCTGTCGTCTGCACGCAGTGGCTGCGTGGCCGAGATGTGGGGTACGAGCTGTTGTGTCTGCTCGCGTCGCGCAATATAACCGACGACATTGACGTCGTAGCGTGCTCGTAGATCCAGGTCGCGCAGCGTGCGCCCTTCCCAGGCGGGAGGCACAGTGATGCGTCGCACGATGTAGCCGGGCAGGATTTCACGGCTTTCGTCCCGGTCGCGCTGTGTACGATAGACGCTGTTCGGATGAGAGAGCAGCAATGTGATCAATAGAACCACCAGCGCGGGCAATAGATAGCCGACGCCGAAGATTTCTACGGTCATCAGCAACGCGGTGAGCGGCACGTTGATCAAAGAAACCAAACTGGCCGTGATCGAGGGAATCACCAATATGGCGGCGGGATAACCGCCCATCTGCGCAACGATCACACCCACCATGCTACCCCAATAGATGGAGGGGATCAACATGCCGGCCGAACCGCCTGAAGTGATCGTGCTCAAGGTGGTCAGCAGTTTGCCGATCAACGCCACGATGGCCACTTGAAGCGTCAACTGCCCTCCCAGCGCCTCCGCCACAATGCGATCGCCCGTGCCCAGCGCCAGATCGAGCGGCTCGCCGGTGAGCCACGCCGCCGATAGGCCGATGATGCCGGTCAACAGCGCCCCCAGCGCATGTCGTCGCCAGCTGAGCCCGATCCGGCTACGAAAAAATTCGGACATGGCGTTGCGCAGTCTGCGCTGATAGAAGTCTACAAGCGCAACCAGTGTGGCCAGAATAACCAGGAAGAGATAGTAGCGCCAGTGGGAAGGAGGGGGAAAGACCTGGCTTGCGTGAAGAAAAGGTCTGGTTTCCGGCGTCAACGTTCGGCCCAGAAAAAAGGCGGTCAGCGCCGCAATCAGGGCATAGACGAATTTTTCAACCACGGGGCGACGGCGATACATGGCTTCGACTGCAAAAAAGGCGCCGGCCAGCGGCGCACCCACCAGCGTCGCCACTGCTGCCGCCACTCCGCTCAACTGCACGGTCTGCAATTCATCGGGGTCGAGCGTTCGCCACCAACGCCACAGTCGCAACGCCCACAGACGATGGGGCAGCAGATGAAAGCGCGGTTTGAACAGCCCCACGGCCAGGCTCTCCCCGATCAGTGTGACGCTGGCTTCCAGCCCGCCGGAGCCGCCCGTTCCCAGTGTGGCTAAGGTGGCGAAGAATTTGCGCAAGGCGAGGCTGAAGGTTGGCAGCTCCCAACGTGCGCGTACGCCCTGGACGCCGTACAAAGCGCGATCTAGAGCCGGCTCGGAAGTGTAATAGAGCGCAATTGTGCGCTCCAGGCCATCGCCCACAATATCGTTCAAGGCATGGACGCGGCCGCTTTCATCGCGGTAATAGACGTTGCTGGCGCGCCATGAGGCCAGGAAAGCGGTGACAAGGCTGCCTGCAACCAGAGGAAGCAGAATCACAAGCGGCGTCGGCGTTTGTTGCGTCCAGTCGAGGACGCGCTCAAAGACAAAATGCACCGAGAGCTTGAGCGCGTGCACCACCACCCATACGACTGCGCCGACCACGACCGAGGCGATCACCAGATGTTGTTCGCGGCGGTCAAAATGGTGAGGAAACAGGCTTTCACGCTTTAATAGCGCGCACAGCGGCGACCGGCGCATGGCTGCCTACGTTCAGGTGTTATCGGCGGAGGGTGCGCGTTCGGTCCTCGCTTCTGTGCAGCCTGCGCTCTGCGTGGGCTCATCAGCATGGGGCGTCAGTTGGGTGCGCCTACCGGCGTAAAACATGAGTTGTGCAGGCGCGTCGAACCCATAGGCGTCGGCGACGATGTATAGCGGGCGATTTTTGACCTCATCGTAAATGCGGCCGAGGTATTCACCGATGATGCCGAGGAAGATGAGCTGCACACCGCCGAGGAATAGCACGCTGACCAGCGTCGTCGCCTGGCCGAGCAGTTGGGCGTTGCCCATCAGGCGCATGAAGATGGCGATAATGATGCCGAGGCCGCTGACGCCTGCGAAGACAAAGCCGGTGTAGGTGGCGAGCTGCAGCGGCACGTGGCTGAAGCTGGTGATGGCGTTGAAGGCCAGGCGCATCATTTTGCGCAGCGGGTATTTGGTCTCGCCTGCATAGCGCGGGGCTCGCTCATACTCAACGGCGATCTGTTTGAAGCCCACCCAACTGCTCAGCCCGCGCATAAAGCGGCTCTTTTCGCGCAGGCGACGCATCGCCAGCACCACCCTGCGATCCATCAGACGGAAATCACCGGCGTCCAGCGGTATTTCTACGTCGGCGATGCTGTGAATTAGCCGATAAAAAGCGGCGGCCGTCCAAAGTTTGAATTTGCTTTCTCCTTCGCGTTTAATGCGCACGGCGTACACAACGTCGTACCCTTCGCGCCAGCGGTCGATCATGCGCAGCAGCACTTCCGGCGGGTCCTGCAGATCGGCGTCCATGACGATCACGGCGTCGCCGTCGGCGTAGTCAAAGCCGGCCGTAATTGCGATCTGATGGCCGAAGTTGCGGCTGAAGTTGAGCACTTTGACGCGCGGGTCGCGCGCATGCAGCTCGAGCAGGAGATCAAGGCTACGGTCGGTGCTGCCGTCGTTGACGAAGATGACTTCCCACGATTCGCCCACGCCCTCCATTACCTGGACAAGGCGCTCGTATAGCACGGGGATCACTTGCTCTTCATTCCAGACAGGAATGACGAGCGAAAATGTGGGTCGGAGTTGAGATTGGCGCGGCTCCATGCTCGTATCGTATACGATGCCTCTCTGATGGTCAAGCTCATGGCTGCTGACAGAAGCCTTACAATTGTCTACAAAGACTTCTCGGGCTTTTTTGCGTCTTTGTGTTGACTTTATTTTTAGAAATTGCCTTCCGCAGGTAGATGCGGCCGACAGCCACACGTCCTCGTCTTGTGAAGCGCAAGATTTTGGACGGCTCAAGGAGGGGGAGCTACGAGCAGCGTCCCCGAGAGGGCGCCGATTTTTTCGTAGGTGCGGCTCGCAGCTGCACGCTCCCGATGGACCACTAGGTGGAATGTGAGAAAGCGCATGCTCTTACAATGCCCGGCGACTTTGCGTCTTTTTTGCGCCTTGGCGTTGCGTCTAGCTTCACGTCTGGGAAACCGCCTGGCCCAACGTGCGCAACGTCTGCTCCAGCACCAGCACCGCTCGCCAGTATTCGTCCAGTACCAGATGTTCGTGCGGGGTGTGGTCGAGGCTGCTGTCGCCCGGACCATAGGCTATGATCGGACAGCGCCACGCCGGTGCGACGACGTTCATGTCGCTGGTGCCCGTCTTCAGCACAAAGCCGAGCTTTTCCTCCGGCGCCACCTCGCGCAATCCTTGCAAAAAGCTACGCACAAGCGCATTGCTGCGATCCCCGCGCCAGGCCGGCTCATAGGCGCTAAAGCGCAGCGTAATACTCATCGATGCACCTGAAACCGTCAACATCGCAGGAGTCTCAGGGGAGATGATCCGCGAGCGACTCTCAAGCGCTAGCTCCAGCCCTTTCTCCCTTTCTCCTGCTCTTCTGCTCTCCTGTTTCCCCACTCTCTCCGCCGCCCAGCTGCGCAACTCTTGGGCAAAGCCATCGGCGTCAAAATCGAGCGGCAATCGGATGCCTACACCTGCAACCACGTGATCGTGCATGGCTTCATCGGTGAAGGTGGCGAGACGACGCAAGCTCGGCTGAAATTGTTCAAAAGCTTTGTGGTGGCCTGCATTGAAGTGTGCGGCATAGTCGCTGAGCCAGTTCCAGAAATCCACGGCCATCACTGCCACGCCTGCGTCCGGCCCGGCGGTGTGCGCCATCGGCTGTGAAGCTTCCATCTCCACGAGCAGGCGCCCTTTATATCCCAGCGTAATGCGATTCCAGCCGCTCGGCTCACCGATGACGCAGGCGACAGGTTCCGGCTCCCTGACGCCGTTGAAGCGGTCGCGAATAAAACGCGCCCCTTTGCTGCTGGCGGCCTCCTCCTCCACGGCGCCGACGACGACAAGGCGCAGATTGTGGGCGTGCGCCCACGCGCCGCCGAGTCGCGTTGCGGCCGCAACAAACGTCGCCAGCGGTCCTTTGGCGTCCACGCTGCCGCGGCCGTAGAGCGCATCGCCTGCGGGCGTGGCCTCAATGCGCACCGGAACATTGCCTGGAACCGTGTCGATGTGGCCGAGGAGCACCACGGTCTGCGTTGCATCCACCGGCCCCAGCTCGCCGACGGCGTTGCCTGCAGCATCGACGAACGCCCGCTCAAAGCCGCTGGCCGCCATCTGTGTAACGAGCCAGGCGCTGGCTTCCGCCTCCTGATGTGAAAGAGAAGGAATGGCCACCAATCCTCGCAATAATTCAATAGCCGCTGCTCGATCCATGGGTCACTCTGCGCTTGTTCCCTGCCGGAGGATGGCGGCCGTCGCCTGCACGCCGAACTCGATCTCCTCTTCGGTGATAATCAACGGAGGCAAGAAGCGAATGACATTAGGGCCGGCCGGAAGCGCGATCACGCTGCGCTCTTCCATGAGCGCCTTGAGATAAGGTCCGGCCTTCTGCCGCAGCTCCACGGCCAGCATCAAGCCAAGCCCACGCACTTCGCGCACCAATGCCAATCCTGTTAACTCTTCTTGCAGGCGACGCAAAAAATAAGCGCCCAGCTGCGCCGAGCGCTCGACCAGCCCTTCGCGCTGGTAGGTTTGCACGGCGGCCAGGCCGGCTGCGCAGGCGAGTGGATTGCCGCCGAAGGTGCTGCCATGTGCGCCGACGTAGAGCGTTTCCTGCACGCGCTCGGTGTAGGCGATGGCGCCCATCGGGAAGCCGGCGCCTAGTCCCTTTGCCAAGCAGATGATGTCCGGCTGTAGGCCATGATGTTCAAAGCCGAACCAGCGGCCGGTGCGCCCAAAGCCGGTCTGAATTTCATCGATGACCAACAGTGCACCGCGCTCTCGGCAGAGCTGCTCCAGCCCGCGCAGAAAGTCGCCGTCGCCGATGTTGACGCCGCCTTCTCCTTGCACGACCTCCACGAACACGGCGGCGACGTTTTCGTCCAGCGCCTCATCGACTTTCGCCAGGTTGTTGTAGGGCAGATGCAGCACATCCAGCAACGGTAGGAAGGGCTCACGATATTTCTTTTCCCAGGTCAGTGCGAGGGCGCCGACCGTGCGGCCGTGGAAGGCGGAGCGAAAGGCGATCAGGCGCGTGCGACCGGTCGTCAGCCGGGCGAACTTGATGGCGCCGTCGATCGCTTCGGCGCCGCTGTTGGCAAGGAAGATGTGCTTCAGATGGGGCGGCAGCACTTCCACCAGTTTGGCTGCGAAGCGGGCGCGCACGTCGTTGTACAAAAAATTCGGGCAGGAGATCAGTGTCTGCGCCTGTTCTGCGATCGCGTTGCTCAAGGCCGGATGGCAATGGCCGAGCAGCGCCACCCCCTGCGCCGAGCCAAGGTCCAGATAGCGCCGCCCCT
>JANWYX010000417.1 GCA_025055055.1 Caldilinea sp.
TGGCAGAGTATAGCGAGACTTACGTTCTCATGGTGCGCAGTTCGATGAGGCCTTCTCGAAGAATACAACCTTTCAGGAATCCGGATGGAATTTCGTAAAGGATTCGGGCAACCCGTAGGCGCAGCTCGCAGCTGCGCTTCCTTGCATTCCCCAAGACCTTGCAGGCCATCGAGAGCGTGCGGCTGGGAGCTGCACTTACAAGGGAGCCGGCCTTCGCGTTTGTTAAAGAGCTTCCCGGAAACAAAGCCAATTTCTCAATACGCAATACGCAACACGCTCTACCCACCCATAATTCAATCGACGGAGCAATCATCCCACTATGACGCACCCTTCGTATCACATGACGCCGCAGGAGTTTCGTCAGTACGGCTATGCGCTGATCGACTGGATCGCCGACTATCATCAACGCGTGGAGTCTTTTCCGGTGCTCTCGCAGGTGCAGCCCGGCGACATCCGCGCCATGTTGCCGACCTCGCCGCCACAGCACGGCGAACCCTTCGACGCCATCCTGGCCGACGTCGATCGCGTGATCCTGCCCGGGGTCACGCACTGGCAGTCGCCCAATTTTTTCGCCTACTTTCCGGCCAACGCCTCCGGCCCGGCCATTCTTGGCGAGCTGCTTTCGGCCGGCCTGGGCGTGCAAGGGATGCTCTGGCTCACCAGCCCGGCCTGCACGGAGCTGGAGACGCACATGATGGATTGGCTGGTGGAGATGCTGGCCCTGCCGGAGAAGTTCAAATCGACTTCCACAGGCGGCGGCGTGATTCAGGATTCGGCCTCCAGCGCCACCCTCTGCGCCTTGCTCGCCGCCCGTGAGCGAGCGACGCACTTTCAGACCAATCGCTCCTGCGGCGCAGGTCATCTGACCGTCTACATCACCTCGCAGACGCATTCTTCGGTGGAGAAGGCCGTCATGATCGCCGGCATTGGGCGAGACAACCTGCGCATGATCGACGTGGATGAAAGCTACGCCATGCGCCCTGAAGCGTTGGCGGAGCAGATCGCCCGCGACCGCGCAGCAGGCTGCATCCCCATTTTCGTGTGCGCCACCGTCGGCACGACCTCCTCCAACGCTATCGATCCGCTGCGCCGCATCGGCGAAATTTGCCAGCGCGAGCGCGTATGGATGCACGTGGATGCGGCCATGTCCGGCGCAGCCGCGCTCTGCCCGGAATTTCGCTGGATTCACGACGGCCTGGAGTTCGCCGACTCCTACTGCTTCAACCCGCACAAGTGGATGTTCACCAATTTCGACTGCGATGCGTTCTTCGTGGCCGACCGCAAGGCGTTGATCGACGCCTTGAGCATCCTGCCCGAATATTTGCGCAATGCAGCAACCCAAACCGGCGCCGTGATCGACTACCGCGACTGGCAAATTCCCCTGGGGAGACGCTTCCGCGCGCTGAAGCTCTGGTTTGTCATTCGTCACTACGGCGTCGAAGGCTTACAATTTCATGTGCGAGAACATGTGCGCATTGCCCAACAATTTGCCGAATGGGTGCGAGAGAGCGCAGATTTCGAGCTGGCCGCGCCTGCGCCGCTCAACCTGGTCTGCTTCCGGCACAAAGGCGGAGACGCCGTCAACCAGCAGCTCATGGATCGCCTCAACCACAGCGGCGATCTCTTTCTGACCCACACGCGGCTGGACGGCAAGCTGACGCTGCGCATGAGCATCGGCCAGACGCACACGCAGTTAAAACATGTGCAGCGGGCGTGGGAGCGCATTCAGGCGGAGGCGCAATGGCTGACGAAAGGCGGTTCAGGAAGCGTATGACGATCGTGAAGATCTGCGGCACAACCAATCTGGAGGACGCATTGGTCGCCGCAGAGGCGGGCGCCGACCTGCTGGGATTTATTTTCTATCCGCGCTCACCCCGCTATGTAGCGCCGGAGACGGTCGCTGCAATCGTGAGAGAGATGCGAGCAGCGTTCGCCGATCCGCCCCTCTGCGTCGGCGTTTTCGTCAATACGCCGGCGCCAGAGGTGAAAAGCGTGTTAGAACGCACCGGCCTCGACCTGGCGCAATTGCACGGCGATGAATCGGTCGAAGCGTTGCAGGCGCTTGAGGGTCGAGGCTTCAAGGCGGTGCGGCCCAAAGAGATGGCGGAGGCGTTGTCGCTGGCCACCCTTTATGCGCCCTTGGGTTCACCCTCTGGCCCCCAGCTTCTGATCGACGCCTATCATCCTCATCTGTTCGGCGGCGGCGGGCGGCGCGGCGACTGGGATGTGGCGGCGGCGGTGGCGCAGCGGGTGGAGCGGCTGCTCCTGGCCGGCGGCTTGACGCCGGAAAACGTCGCCGAGGCGGTGAGCGCGGTGAAACCGTGGGGCGTCGACGTCGCCAGCGGCGTAGAGGCGACGCCGGGGCGCAAGGATCCTGCGAAGCTGCGTGCGTTCATCGCAGCAGTCAAGGGAGGGGCGCCCCCTTCTCGCCCTTCCCCTGACTGACTTCAACTTTTGATCGGGATGGCGCCCTTGCAATAGGGGCAATGCGCCGCCCTGAGGCGTAAATCAAGGTTGAAAAATTCTACAATTCTGTGCGAATTGCACCGTATTGTTTGGGCATTGTCATCGTTGCGCCATTGCCCGATTTAAGGCAATGGTTTCTCGTGGGTGCGGCTCCCAGCCGCGCGTCCTTGGCCAAGCATAGAGCTATAAGGGAAACCAACAAAGCCCAGCGACGTACGCCTTTCTTAATCCCTTACAATTCAACATCTCTGGACATAAGTATCCCATGCCTGAAAGCATGAACGAGCTCCATTATCCGAGGTGTAGGTCACTGACATTGGTTTTGATGGCACATATATGAACTCGTGGCGCGTCACTGCATAATCTCCATAACCAGAAGACATGAGCCGTCGTGTTTGAACAAAACGGGTATTTGTATTCCAGGCATCATGATAATTTTGCAGGATCGGTCCGGCATGCCAGATTTTTGTGTATGCCCGCAGCCAGTAAAGTGTCACCGAAGAGGACGAACTACCTATGCTTCCTTGACTTGGAAATCCTGTGGTTGAGGCAGTCCCGACGGTGCCCACCGGATCCACCCAGACACTTCTAGTTTCCGCGCGAACCTGTCGGCCAATCTGAGCACCAAGAAACAACGCAATAATAAATACAATGGCAAGTTTTCTTGCGAATTGGTAAGCCATTTTATTCTCCCAAAAATTAAATATTGCGGAGTGCTATAACTTGCGAGGACAATTTTCGCTCGTAGCGCTTGGTTCTAATTCTTGTTGATTCCCGCCATCTCAGCACGCACCCGATCGAAATAATCGATGGCGCCGTATAAATCCTGAACGAAACTTTCAATCTCTTGCTCGTTTGTCAATTTTCCTCTGGATCTGCCGAGGTGCCCTATCATGACATTTGGGGTGTCAAGTTTTACCGGCTCTCCTAGGATGGAATGCTCCAACCAGTTGGCTTCGCGCATGAGCTGCATATCTTGAGGGGTTCCCAGCAAAAGTGCATAGAACAGGATATATCCATCGTCGCCGATAGGAATGCGCGCTTCCCCAGGATTGCGCAAATTCGGCAAGCCTAGTGCAGCGGAAAATGGCTCAATATCAATCCCGATCCCCGCGATAATAAGACCTTCCTCGATCTGGGAGCGTAGCCATGTGCGATCGGTTTCTGTTAACTCCGCGAATTTGCTCTGCGCCGCCACCAGCGCATCAAGCGGGTGCACTTCTGCAACCTTGCGCACCTCCGTCCAGCTTTCTAGCAACTGAAAACCATACGCCTGCGCCATCTCGAGCGTCCACTTTCCGTGCTCGACGCTTGGGTCGCTCAGATACACAATGTGATAGGCGGTCGTTATGGGTTTCGATTGCGCTGCTGCATCGTTTTCTCGATTGTTGCCACCAGCCATATACCCAAGCGTGACGCCTGCCAGAGCAATCACAAATAGGAGCAGCTTGCTCTTCATCTCTATATCCTTTCGCCACGCAGATTTCGCCGGTTGAGTCTCCTTGGATCTCTAGGAGTTAAGGAATTGCCCATGCTTACTTTCTTGCACTAAAAACGTTAACATTTTGTCGTCTCTCTCTATGTAGTTTAAGTCACAATTCACCCGATTGCCCCGCCGAAATTTTATGGCTTGTGATCGTAAACAAACTTATAGGCGTAAACGAGCTTATGGGGTCTCGACATGTCACCCCCTCATTTTCTTCCCTTCGATCGGCGCACAAGTGGGGAACCGCACAATCTCAAACGCAAGCGTGCATTTCCAATGTTTCGCCGTTTGCTTCGATCTTGGGTACAATCGTTTGGCAAAGCTATCGATTCGCAACCGTCAAATCGGCATCACAAGTCGGAGAAAGCACGATGAACCGTCTCCTCACCTTGATTCTATCGCTCGCGCTCGTCCTGGCGCTCGCCGGCTGCGCGGCGGTGACGCCTCAGACGCCTGCCGACGCCGGAACGACGTTGACCAAAGTGCGCATCGGCACGCAACCCTGGATCGGCTACGGGCCGTGGTGGATTGCGCAGGAGCAGGGCCTTTTTGCCAAGCATGGCATCGAGGCCGAGCTGATCGACTTCGTGACCGACACCGAGGTCAACGCCGCCTTCGCCTCCGGCAACATGGACGTAGCCAACGTAGCAACGCACACCGCCATCAAGCTCTTCGCCAACGGCGTCGACCTGCGCGTGGTGTTGGTCGAGGACGCCTCCTACGAGGCCGATGCCATTCTGGCCCCGTCGTCGATCGCGTCGATCGCCGACCTGGCCGGCAAGACCGTCGCCTTCGAGGAGGGCAGCACGAGCGACCTTTTGCTCAACTATGCGCTGGCGGAGGCCGGCATGAGCATCAACGACATCGTCGCTGCGCCGATGCCCGCCGCCGACGCCGGAGCCGCCCTGATCGCCGGACAGGTGGACGTCGCCGTCACGTATGAGCCGTACATCTCCGAGGCCATCAACCAGAATCCGGACATCCAGAAGCTCTACACCGGCGCAGCCGATCCAGGGTTGATCTCCGACGTGCTGATCGCGCGCACGGCGTTCGCCGCAGCGAATCCCGACGCGATGAAGGCGCTGATGACGATCTGGGACGAGGCGGTGGCGTTCCTGCGCGCCAACCCCAACGAAGGCCGCGCCATCATCGCAAGAGCCGTCGGCAGCGCACCGGAGGAGCTTGCCACTGCCTTCGACGGCGTCGTCTTCTACGACCTGGCCGAAAACGCAGCCGGCCTGGCGCCCGACGGCGAGTTCCGCAAGGTGATGGAGGACGTGCAGAAAGTCTCGATCGCCATCGGCCTGATCGACGCGGCGGTTGACCTTGACGCCCTGATCGACGCCTCCTTCGTGAGCCGATGAGCGGGTCTGTTCCTTCGCAGCGGCCGGCCGAGCTCCGGCGTCAGCCGGTTCGCCTGCTTGAGCTGCGCAGAGAGATTCCCCGGCGCTGGTACCTCGGCGCCGGGGTCGGCTTCATCGCCCTCTTTCTCATTGCCTGGATTGCGCTGACCGCCGGGCAGTGGGTCTCGCCGATCTTCCTGCCCTCGCCGCTGGCCGTGCTCGCCGAACTGCGCAGCCAGGCCGCCAGCGGAGTGCTTTGGCAGGACCTGTGGGCGAGCGTCTATCGCATCATGGTCGGCTGGGTGCTCTCCACCGTGTTGGCTGTGCCGATCGGCGTGCTGATGGGCAACTTCCGCTTTTTCGAGGGGCTGTTCGAGCCGTTCATCGACCTGGTGCGCTACATGCCCGCCGTCGCCTTTGTGCCGCTGACGATCCTGTGGTTAGGCGTGGGCGACGCGCAGAAGTTCGCCATCCTTTTCATCGGCGTCTTTTTTCAGCAAGTGCTGATGATCATGGACAACGTCAAGACCGTCCCGCGCGAGATGATCCAGGTGAGCTACACCTTCGGCCTCTCGCAGTGGGAGATTCTGCGCAGCGTCATTCTGCCGGCGGCCATGCCCGGCATCTGGGACACCTTTCGCATCACCGTAGGTTGGGCGTGGACCTATCTCGTCGTGGCGGAGCTGGTGGCGGCGAACGTGGGCCTCGGCTATCGCATCATGCGCGCGCAGCGCTTCCTGGAGACCGACCAGATCATCCTTGGCATCCTGATCATCGGCCTGCTGGGGCTGTTCACCGACTATCTTTTCAAGTGGTCGTATCGTCGACTCTTTCCGTGGGCGCTGCAAAGTCGGTAGATAGATTCAATGATTCCATCAGCGAAATTACAAGCCCAACGCGTTTGGAAGATCTTCGGCGGCCAACAGGAGGCGGAAGTTGTAGCCGTGCAGGATCTTTCGTTGCACGTGGGCGTCAACGAGTTCGTCTCGCTCGTGGGGCCGTCCGGCTGCGGCAAGTCGACCTTCCTGATGATGGCCGCCGGGCTGGAGTCGATCAGCGCCGGCGACATCTGGATCGACGGCAAGCCGATCACCGGCCCCGGCGCGGATCGCGGCATGGTCTTCCAGAGCTACACGCTCTTTCCCTGGCTCTCGGTGGAGGAGAACATCCGCTTTGCATTGAAGAAGAGCAAGCTCTCGCGTCGCGAGCAGGACGCGCTGGTGCGCGAGCACATCCAGTTGGTCGGCCTGGAAGGTTTCGAGCGGGCCTATCCGAACCAGCTTTCCGGCGGCATGCGCCAGCGCGTAGCCATTGCGCGGGCGCTGGTCTATAAGCCGGAGATGTTGCTGATGGACGAACCCTTCGGCGCGCTCGACGCGCAGACGCGGCTACAGATGCAGGAGCTGCTGCTCAACGTCTGGCAGACGCATCGGACTACGGTGCTGTTTATCACACACGACGTCGAGGAGGCGTTGTTGCTCTCTGACCGCATCTACGTGATGACGGCGCGGCCGGGGCGCATCAAGGCGGAGGTCGTGGTCGATCTGCCGAGGCCGCGCAACCTGCTCGACACGGAGAGCGACCCGCGCTTCGCCGCGTTGCGTCGCCAGGTGTTGACGCTGATCCGCGAGGAGGCGCAGCGCGCCGCAGCCTCCGGCGAATTTGCAGGCGCAACGTGATGGAGGCGATGCGCCGGTTTCTCCCCCTCTCCCAGCCTTGGGAGAAGGGGGCCGGGGGGTGAGGGCCTTCTTTCTGTGGAGGGCCTGCGGCTACGAGCCGCAGCTACAATGTTCCCATCCCCCCTCTCCCAGCCTTAGGGCCAGGGGGTGAGGGCTTCCTTTCTGTGGAGGACCTGCGGCTACGAGCCGCAGCTACAATGTTCCCATCCCCCCTCTCCCAGCCTTAGGGCCGGGGGTGAGGGTCTGCGGCGCCGACGGACTCGAAGACGAAACATCCCCCCATGACTCCGAAAGAGAGGAGCGATGATTGCTGCACTCCGCGAAGACGCCCGTTTCATTCTTGACCGCGCCATCGAGGCGGTGTCGCCGGAGCCGGCCGTGCGCAATTTTCTGCGCAGC
>JANWYX010000443.1 GCA_025055055.1 Caldilinea sp.
GAGCGAGGTGGTTTCTGGCTTTGACGTCCGATTCATAAGCTCTCTGTGCGCTTGCGTGCAGAATAGGGTTCAGGAGTGCGCAATGTCCGAGCTGCGCCAGAATCTCGCCACCAAGGAATGGGTGATCATCGCCTCCGAGCGGGCGCGGCGTCCGCATGAATACGCCGAGCCGGGACGACCGATGTGCGATGAAGGGCCGACGTGGGAGGCCTCTTGCCCTTTTTGCCCGGGCAACGAAGAACGCGACCTAGAAGTCGCCCGCTTTCCCCGCGAAGGGCCGTGGCAGGTGCGCATCGTCGGCAACCGTTACCCGGCGCTGACGCCGGCTGCGCCCCTGGAACGAGAATATATGGGGTTGATGCGACGCATCTCCGGCGTAGGCTATCATGAAGTGATTGTGGAGTCGCCCGTGCATAACACCTGTGCGGCGCTGGAAAGCGCAGAGAACGTCATGCGCGTTTTTCAGGCGTTCGTCGAGCGCGCTTGGGTGGTGCAGAGTGATCCTCGCATCGAGTACGTGCTCTTTTTCAAGAACCATGGCCGACAGGCGGGCGCATCCTTGCGCCATCCTCACGCCCAGATGATGGCGTTGCCGATGGTGCCCAGTGAGGTGCGCGTACGGGCAGATGCAGCGCGCACCTATTTTGACGAATCAGGGCAATGCGCCTACTGCGCCATGCTTGAGCAGGAGCTTGCCACAGGGCAGCGCGTGGTGCTAGAAAGCAAACACTTTGTTGTTTTTGTCCCTTATGCAGCCGCCTCACCGTTTCACCTGTGGATCGTGCCGAGGGCGCACGCGGCGTCCTTTTTTCACAGCGCTCCCGACGTGCTTGCCGATCTAGGTTCGGTCGTGCGCACGGTGTTGAGAAAGCTCTACGTAGGGTTGAACAATCCCGATTTCAATTATGTGATTCGCAGCGCGCCGGTGCGCGACGTGGGTGCGCCCTACTTGCATTGGTATCTCAGCATTGTGCCGCGCATCTCCCTGGTGGCCGGCTTCGAGATGGGCAGCGGCATCTACATCAATCCGTCTCTGCCGGAAGAGTGTGCGCGCTTTTTGCACGGCATAGAGATCGCCGGCTCAGAGAAGGCTGCACCCCATGAAACCGCATGAAATTCGACGCCACAATGCACAAGCTTGGGATAAGGCGGTGGAGCGGGGAAGTCGCTGGACAAAGCCGGTGACGCCGAAAGCGATTGCGGCCGCACGTCGTGGCGAGTGGCAAATTCTGTTGACGCCCTCTAGACCTGTTCCCCGCGCCTGGTTTCCACCGCTGGAGGGAGCCGATGTGCTCTGTCTGGCCGGCGGCGGCGGTCAGCAGGGCCCGATCTTGGCTGCAGCCGGCGCACGCGTCACGGTCTTCGATAATTCGCCTCAACAACTCGCCCGGGATCGCTTCGTAGCGCAACGCGAAGGCTTGAGGCTGAACACCGTCGAAGGCGACATGTGCGACCTCTCCATGTTCGAGAAAGGCTCGTTCGACCTCATCGTCCATCCGACCTCCAACCTATTTGTGCCGGACGTGCGTCCGGTCTGGCAAGAGGCGTATCGCGTCTTACGCAAAGGAGGCGTCTTGTTGGCGGGTTTTTGCAATCCGCTTCTCTATCTGTTCGACCAGGAGTTGGCGGAGCGGGGTGTCTTTCAGGTGCGTCATCGGTTGCCATACTCCGATCTCACCAGCCTCAGCGAAGCCGAACGCAGCGTCTATATCGCCGAAGGGCAGCCCCTGGAATTCGGCCACACCTTGACCGACCAGATCGGCGGTCAGCTCGACGTCGGGTTTGTTTTGACCGGCTTTTACGAGGACATCTGGCCGGGAACTCCGCTCAACGAATTTACACCTACCTACATCGCCACGCGCAGCGTGAAACTATCCGGATAGCTGCGTGATAAATGCATCGATGTAAGCGGCGACAAGTTCCGGTTGCTCGATCATCACGTTGTGTCCTGCGTTCGGAATGATGTGAAGCTGGCTGGTGGGGATGCAGCGATGAAGCGACTGGCTGAGCGAAGGAGGCGTCATGCGATCCTCCTGGCCACAGAGGATCAATGTCGGTACGGTGATGTTCTCCAGCCGATCGGTGATGTCGAACGCGTCCACCGCCAAAAAGTCCTTCCGCAAAATCTCCGGATCGGTTTCACGCAGCTTTTGTAGGTAGCGCTCCTTTTCCCGGGCATCGGTCGATGGATGGTAGGAGTATTCGACAATTTTAGCGGTGACTTTCATAAAATCTTCGACCACACCGTTCAATATGGCGGAGGAAACTTTCATGCGCGCGCCGGCGCCGATCACGACGATGCCCGCCAGCCGATACCCATAGGCCAGCGCAAAGTCGAGCGCAATGGCGCCGCCCATGGAATGGCCGGCCAGCACAAAGTAAGGCAATTCGAGTGCATCGGCGAAATCGCGGATCACTTCGCTATAGGCGCTGATGGTGGCGCAAGGCGGCGGCGGCGAAGCGCCGTGTCCGGGCAGGTCGAGCGCATACACTGCAGTTTTGGGGAGTCGTCGCACCTGAGGGGGCCAGACCAGATGGTTGCCACCGGCGCCATGCACCAAGATGAGGGGCGGGCGTTCGGGCACAATATGTCGACCATAGCTGCGAAAGGCCAGCGTCCGGTTGCCAAGGACAATCGTTTCCACTCAAAGACCTCTTGTTCTTATTGTTCCGAATTCTCGGCGCCTCCTTTGCGATTGTATCGTACCTCGGGTCAATTCACCTAGACCGACGTTGAACGGTTCCATCGTTTTGCCGCTTGCTGCGCCAGCAGCGCCAGCCGCGAAGCCTCGAGGATATGCGCCTGCTCCACGGCGCGCTCCGTACGATCTCGCAGGTCGTCGAGGAAGAGGCGCATAAAAGGCAGCGGCGCCTCCGCAGCGTGAATATACTGTTCGCCGTGATGATCTACGAGGAAGAGATGATCTCCGCCGGCGCGTCCCTGAAGATCACAAGTCTTGCGCACCTCGATGTAGCCGTCCGTCCCTTGTAGGAAGAGGCGCACATCCCCCCAGGCGGACAGGCCGGCCGGAGACAACCAGTCGACGCGAATGTAGCCGCTTGCATGCTCACTGCGCAGCAGAACTTCGCCGAAATCCTCGAATTCGGGGAACTGCGGATGATGATGGTTGGCGACGCCGGCCGCAACGATCTCTGCCGTGGGACTGCCCGTGAAAAAGAGAAACTGGTCGATCTGATGGCCGGCCAGGTCGTTGAGGATGCCCCCGTAGCGCGCCCGCTGAAAGACCCACAGCGGCCGTTGGATGCGTCCAAAAAGGCGGTGGGGGCCAAAGCCGGTCATGTGCACGACGCGGCCGATGGCGCCCTGCTGCACCAGCTCGCCGGCCCGCACGGTGGCAGGGTTGCCGAAGCGTTCGCCAAAGTAAACGATGTATCGGCGTCCGGTCTCTGCACAGACGCAACGCACTTCCTCCCACTGTTCCAGCGTCGTGAAGCCGGGTTTGGCGCAGAGAAAATCCTTCTCGTGACGCATGGCGCGCACGCCCAACGCAGCGCGCCGGTCGTGCACCGCTGCGCTCACGATGAGATCGATCGCTGGATCTTCGAGGATGGCCGCCGCGTCGCGTCTGTGTTCCACGTCGGGAAACGCCTGCACAAAGGCGGCGAGATTGTCCGGATCGTCGTCCCAGCAGGCGGTCAGATGCGCTCCGGCCTTGCGCAGGCGGCGGGTCATGTCGAAAATATGGGGGTGGGCCAGCCCAACGGCTGCAAATCTAATCGTCATAGGGAACGCCGTTCATGGACACATAGAAGGGATCGCCGGCGACGATCGAGCCCCGTTGCACGGGCTGACCCGTGAAGGCGGATTTGTAGAGACCGGCGATGAACTCCAGGATGCGCCGTGCGTCGGGGCCGCTGACCGGAGGGCGCTCGTTGCGCTCCATGGCGTCGAGCAAAGCCCCCAGCTGCGCTTCGTGGCTGCCCATGCGATCGCACGGAATCGCATGCCAGGCGGACGTTAGCGCTTCCTCAACCGATGACAGCGGCGTCAGTCGCCAGTTGGCGTTGGTGTAGCGATAGAGCGTGTGGACCTCGACCGTCGCCTGTTGGTAATCCAGGCGCAGATAGCTCTCCTGCCGCGGGGAGAGCGCGCTGTTGACGATGCTGCCCAACGCGCCATGCTCGAAGCGCACCAACGCCATTGAAATGTCCTCCACCTCGATGGCGCGGTCGAGCGTGGCGGCAATCGCCTGCACTTCTCGCCATTCACCCCACAGCCAGAGAAAGAGGTCCATCAGATGAATGCCCAGCGTGGCGGTCGGGCCGCCCACGGCGGTGGCATAGCGGCTGCGCCATGCGACCGCATAATAGTCTGCGGTGCGATGCCAAAGGGTGTGACAGACGCCGACGAGAGGGCGCCCGAGCAGCCCCTGCGCCATAAGGCTGCGCAGATGCTCGACGGCGGAGCCGAAGCGCCACTGAAAGACCGTGCTGACGTAGCGGCCCGTGCGCGCCTCCGCAGCTGCAATTTGGTCAAATTCCGCCAGCGAGCGGCAGAGCGGTTTTTCGCACCACACCCATGCGCCTGCCTCGAGCGCGGCCAAAATCAACGGCAGATGCGTGGCCGGCGGCGTCAGAATGTGCACCAGGTCAGGTCGTTCGACCTCCAGCATGGCGTAGGCGTCGGCGTAGGCGCGCGCACCACCCGTCTGACTGCACACAGCTTTGGCCCGCGCAAAGTCGTGATCGACCACTGCCACCAGCTCGAGACGGTCCGCATAGGCAGCGACAGCCTCTAGATGATTGTTCACCACGCCGCCTGCACCGATCAAGGCGACTCGAAAACGTAACAAGGATTCCTCACTTTCTAACCAATCGAACCGAGATAGAATATAGAGAGATTGAATACGTTGATGGAAATAGTTTTTAAGGTAACATAAAGATGTTGACGGTTTTTATGAACTCTGGAGCATTGTATATAAACAACTTGCGAATCTCGCAATGGAGCGACCCGCCTCTCGTGTTGACTTCTGAATAAGCCGCCGCAGTCTTGCAAGTCACGCGTCGAACGATTACGGACATGCTCGACCGTGGCGACTTACGAGGAGTAAAATCGGCAAAGAGTGGCGGATCAGTCGTTCCGAATTGATACGATTGATTGAAGGGGAGGCGCCTCCTATGCCTGATGTCCGACGCCCATCCGATTTGTCGTCCCCCGAGGCTGTCCCAAGGTGCTTGAAAGAGATGCAATCCTGGTTGTCGAAGCGCAGCCTGTAGAAGACCTCGTAGAGTTTGTGCAGCGAGAACATGAGCGACGCATCGCAGATCTGATTCAACAGGTTCGTCCGTGAGAATTTTTGACATCTAACCCGCTCTCACATTGCTGGCGCTGCCGTCTATGACGGTTTGCTCCTTCATGCTGCCTGGTTGGCGAATGTCGATCAGGTGTTGACGCTGAACCCGAGCGATTTTGAGCGCGTCTATCCCGCGCTTGCCGATAAAATCGTTTCACCGATGGCATAGGTGGGGAGCGTCCTCTTTACTTCAATCTCGCCTTCATTTCCTGCAGACGTATCGCCTCCTCTCTTCGCTTATAGAATTCGTCCAGCGGATAACAGCCCGAAACCATGCCGTTGCGCGGGGCCGTGGTGCAGTCGCTGAAGGTACGACACAGGCGCTTGCGCTGCAACGGTCGGCCGGCCAGAATATCGGCGGGCGCCTCCGGATAGGACAGAATCAAACGCCCTAAGCCGACAAAATCGGCCATGCCGGTGCGCACGACGTGCTGCGCAACATGAGGCAACCACTCCTGCAAGTATGAATACCCAGAGCCGACGTACAGCAACTCGGGGCGATGCGCCTTCAACCCGGCGACCACTGCAATCTGACGCGCCACGCCCATCAGTGGGTCTTCGGGCGGCCGGTAGCCGTCGGAAGGCGGGAAAAGCGCCGGACGCTGAATGTGCGGGTTGTAGTACGGGCTACCTGCAGTGATGCAGACGAGCCGGATATTCAGACTGCACAGCAGATCGAGGAAAGCGTAGGGCTCGCGCAAATCGATGCCCATACCGGTACCGTCGCCGCCAAAGGCGTAGCGATATGCGCCGTCAATGTGTTCCATCTCGCCCACGCCGTCCGGTCCGGGTCGGAAGGGCGCCCAGTCAAAGGCGCTTACGCGCACGCCGATGTCGAGGCCGGGCGCTTCGGCGCGGATGCCTTCCACCAGCTCGCGTAAGAAGCGTGTACGATTCTCGAAAGAACCGCCGTAGCGTCCGTTGCGATCGACGGCGCTCAGAAACTCGTGGCCCAAATAACCGTGACAATGTTTGAGATCGACGAAATCGAACCCTGCCCGTTTGGCAAGTTGCGCCGCCGCAATAAAGTCATCAATCAGCCGTTGGATGTCGTCGTCGCTCAGCACCGGATAGTCTTCTGTGAAGCCGAATTTGCGGTTCAAAATAGGATGCGGATACAAAATGGCGGGGCGGAGCTTGTTATCCGGTTCAGGTCGGGCAAAGCGCCCTGAGTGGGTCAACTGAAGCCCGATCAACAGGTCGTCGGTGCGCCCGTGGTGCGAGGCGTGTTCGGCCACCAACCGCTCTCGCAGCCGCGCCAGGTCGGGCCAGGTGTCGGCGCTGAGCATCAGCTGCCGCGGGTTGGCGCGGCCGTCATGGCGCACCGCCACCGCCTCACAACCCCAGATCAACTTGGCTCCGCTGACGCCAAAATGGCGCCAGCGCCGCTCCGTCAGCTCGGTCGGACGGCCATCATAAGACCCATCCCACCCCTCCATTGGCAGCACGCAGAAGCGATTGCCGATCGTGCGCTCGCCGTACATGACGGGCTGCGCCAGGGGTGCGTCCGGTCCTGCTGCAACCGTTTCGTCAAAGGGAAGGTCAACCCCGAGCGTCTGTAGATACGTGCGAAAGTCTTCTGCTGTGCGCAGTTGCGCCACCCGCTTGTAGCGATCCATCGCTTCGTCCTTTCTGAAAACATGGGTTTGAAATCAATCGAGCACGCCTAACCGCTCGCCCAGTTCGCGTAGGACGACTACGTCGCTCTCCGGCCTGCGCTCCCCGCGCGGGTGCGGAGCGTCGCTGGCGATCCAGCCGCGCAATTTCAAAAATTGGGCGGCGCTGTGTTTGTACGCAGGCACCGGTCGACGGAAAGCGAAAAAGCCCAGATATTGAAGCAGGTCGTTCAGCTCATAAAAGCCCGGATCGCCGGCCATCCACAGCGCGTCGCGGCGTGCAAAGAGGTCGGGCGCAAAGGTGCTCAGGCCGAGCAGATAGTCGCTGCCGTACATCACCATGTCGATGGCCAGATCATTGCCGGTGAAGACTTTGAAATCCGGACGGCGGGCGTCGCGCAGCTGCAGGCGTCGCCACTCCATCATGCGATTGAGCGAAGAATGCTTGGCGCCGATACATTGGGGAATGTCAAGCAGGCCGGCATAGGTTTGCAGGTCGTAGATTTTTCCGAAAGGAGCGAACATCGTCCCCAACTCGAAGGCGATGAAGCGTTCACAGAGCTCGGCAAGTTTGCCGTAAGAAGCGATGATCGCTTCGCCGGGTTGGCCGGTCAACCCGAACGACTGAAAGATTACCGGAACGCCGCCCGCTTGCTGAATCATCTCGATCTGGCGCGCATAGGCGTCAGCGTCGAAGGCGGCGTCGGGGTGGTCGCCGACGAACGCGCCGGCGACGAACTCCCGCCTACCGGCGATCGTTTGTGTTCGCACGAGCACCTCTTGTCGCGTGGCGTCGTCGAGCAAATTGACGTAGCCCGTGTCCATGTTGACGGCCGGCGTTAATCCGACCTCCAGCGTGCGCGCCACATGCGCTTCAAAGCTTGCCCAGTCGACTTCGCCGTCCTCGAAAAAGGGTAACAAAATGGCGGAAACACCCGTGATCTTGCGTTGCGGGCGCAGCAGCGCGATCGGATCGAGGGCGCCTTCCTCGGGGACAACATTCGCCGTCTGCTCGGTAGAGAGCCGGGTCGTCATACACAACCTCCTGTCTGTTGTTCCAGATGACCGCTTTGCGTCAATAAATCGATATAGGCCGCCAGCGCGCGTTGATTGTGGCTGCGCAACAGCCGTTCCACTTCCTCCGGATTGCGACGACGAAAGGCTGCAATTATCTCGCGGTGATCCTGCTGCGCCTCGGGGATGCGCGGCTGAAGCACGGCGCTGACGTAGTGCAGCCGCAGTCGTTCCCAATGGTCGAGCACCATTTCGAGCATGCGCTCAATCAATTGAACCTGCGCAAAGCGGCAAATCATCAGATGAAATTGCCGATTGAGCTGTGACCAGGCGTTCGGGTCGTCAATTGCGGCGTCCATTGCTTGCACCAAGGCGTCAAGCTCCTCCAGCTCGGCCTCCGTCATGCAGGCGCGACGCCCACAGATCACCTCAAGCGCTTCTAGAAGGGCGAAAATTTCAAAGATCAGCTTGGGGCTAAGCTGGGTGACTGTAGCGCCGGTGTAAGGTTCAAAGACAATCAATCCGTCTGCTTCTAGTTGGCGCACAGCCTCGCGCACCGGAATGGGGCTGACGCCCAGTTGCGCGGCGACCTCGTCGATCACCAGACGGTCGCCGGGTTTGTATTCGCCACGGATGATCGCCTCGCGCAGCATGTCATAGACGACTTTCGGTTTACTGCGAAATGTCGGACGTACCATCGATGCCGCCATAGATCAATCCTTGCTCCTCCTTTCATCTGATGTATTGTCTTGTCGAAGCAGCTTTGGCTTAATACTCGATTCCGTCAAGACACAATCAAAATACTGAATAGCCGAAGTGGCAAATGGTACAAATCGCCCTTGTGATCGGTAAGGCCAAGACGATTTTGCCCCATTCATGCTTTGAAAGTTCTGATGTAGTTTAACAAAATTTCCGGCTTGACATTCTTTAAATATCGTATATCCTATATGATATACGAAAAGTTTGATTTTGGCTAGAGTGAATTTTCCCATTTTCAACTGAATGACGGCGTTTGCAGGAATCGTCCTGTTGCGCATCGGGGCAAAGTATTTTGCCTCTCTGAAGGCCGGAGTTTCTGTTCCGTTGGCAGAAGGAGGAGGTGGCGCATCGAACAGCGGATTGGAGGAGGATTTTTAGCAGCGTTTGGACATCATTTTGTCGAGTCTTGAAACCAATTTAGACAGGAGAGATCGAACATGCGACACAAATTCTGGCTTATATGGGCTGTGCTGACGACAATTGCGTTGCTATTTGCTGCATGCGCACCGGCGACGCCCGCCGCAGCCCCTGCCGCAGGCCAGCCCGGCGTCGACCAACCCGCCGCCGGAGCCGACGGTAAGATTGAGCTACGCATCGCCTGGTGGGGTTCACAAAATCGCCATGACCGTACGATCGCCGTGATCGAGCAATTTGAGCAGCTGCATCCCAACATCGATATCGTCTATGAGTTCGCCGGGTGGGGCGACTACTGGACGCTGATGAGCACGCAGGCGGCCGGGGGCAATCTGGCGGACATCATGCAACAGGACTATGCGCGTCTGGAGGAATGGGTGTCGCGCGGCCTGCTGGCGCCGCTGGACGATTTCGTCGCCGACGGCACGCTGAATTTTGCCAATGTTTCCGAGAGTTCGCTGGCCGGCGGACGTCTCGACGGCAAATTGTACGGCGTGAATCTGGGCACAAACTCGATGACCGTCGTAATCGATGCGGACAGGCTGGCCGAGGCCGGCATGGAAACGCCCAATCCGGAATGGACGTTTGACGAATTCGAGCGCGTGGCGACGGAGCTGCATGAAAAGCTGGGCATCTACGGCTTCACCGGCAATCTGACCAATGAGCAGCTGTGGAAAAACATCTACCTCAGCCTGGGACAATGGGTGTACAATGAAGATGGCACCGGCCTCGGCTATGAAGATGACCAGCCCTTCATTGATTATTTGAAGATGGTGAAACGATTGCAGGACGCAGGCGTCACGCAGAGCCGCGAGCAGGAGATCGCCGCCGGCGGCAGCGTGGAGACCGACCTGATCGTCACCGGTCAATCGGCTATGACCTATGTGTGGAGCAACCAGATTGTGGCTCTGACCAGCGCGGCGGGCGAAGGGCGCAACTTTATTCTGCTGCCGATGCCGCGACCGGCGGGGGGCGCTTCGGCCAACTACCTGAAGCCCAGTATGTTCTTCTCGATCACTTCGCAGGCGCGCCATCCCAAGGAAGCGGCAATGTTCATCGACTTCTTCACGAACAACGTGGAGGCCAACAAGGTGTTGATGGCCGAGCGCGGCGTGCCGGTCTCCTCTGAAGTGCGTTCTGCGCTGGAGCCACTGCTCGACGCGCCGCAGAAGATGATGTTTGATTACATCGCCTCCATCGAGTCAAGCGTCAGTCCGATCCCGCCGCCGGACGCCCCAGGGCATGCGGACTTGATCAACAACGTCTACTGGCCGCTGGTGATCGATCCGTTTATGTTCGGCCAACAAAGCGCTGAAGACGCCGTGCGCATCCTGCGCGAAGAAGCCGGCGTCGTCTTGGCTGCGGCAGCTGCCCGCTGACGTTTCCTCTGTTCTGGCGCTCGGAGCTTTTGTAAAGCCTTCGAGCGCCGGGCAACCGTTGCTGATGACCGTGATGAAAGGAGTGAACATGAGCGAAGCGCTCTCCGTCTCTTCGTCCGCTCGGCCAACCGGCGACCGGCGCCCAAGACCGGTCAAGCCGCACAAAAAACGTTGGCGTCATGACAATTGGACGGGCTATTTGTTCATTTCGCCGTGGTTGATCGCTTTTTTTGCCTTCACCTTTATCCCGATCATCGCTTCGCTCGTTCTGGCTTTCACAAACTACGATGTGTTGAGCCCAACATGGCGATGGGTGGGGCTGGAGAATTTTGAGCGCATGTTCACCCGCGATCCGCGCTACATCAAATCGTTGCAGGCGACTTTTTTCTATGCCTTCACCGCCATTCCGCTGCGCTTGATCTTCGCCCTGGCAGTGGCCATGCTGCTGAACACCAATCGACGAATGGTCGCCGGTTACCGCGCCGCCTACTATGCGCCATCGATTGTGGGCGGCAGCGTCGCCGTCGCCGTGATGTGGCGAGAAATTTTCGGGCGCGATGGATTGATCAATGCAGTTCTCGGCACAGACGTGGCCTGGCTTGGCAATCCAAGCACAGCTATTTGGACGCTCATTCTGTTGGCGGTGTGGCAGTTCGGCTCCCCGATGCTCATCTTCCTGGCTGGACTGAAGCAGATTCCGCGCGAGTTTTACGAGGCGGCGGCCATCGATGGCGCCAACGGTTGGCAGCAATTCTGGCGCATTACGTTGCCGCTCTTGACACCGATCATCTTTTTCAACCTGGTGATGCAATTGATCAGCGGCTTTATGGTTTTCACACAGGCGTTTGTGATCACCGGCGGCGCACCGCTGGACACAACGCTCTTCTACGCGCTGTATATCTATCAACGCGCCTTCGTCAGCCTTCAGATGGGGTACGCCTCGGCGATGGCGTGGGTGCTGTTGATCATCATCGCCGTATTGACGGCGTTGGTCTTTCGCTCTTCGTCATATTGGGTCTTCTATAGTGCACAGGAGGATTGAGTCAGATGGAAACGGTTTCGACGGCTGCTGGGCGAGCCGCTGTGCGTGCACCTCGCTCGATCCTCCATCATAAAGCCTTGCGCACGCTGATGTATCATCTGGTCGTGGCGGGCCTGGGATACGTGATGCTCTATCCCATCCTGTGGCTTTTTGCCGGCTCGTTCAAGGGCCGTGCAGAGATTTGGACGAATGTCTCTTCGTTGATTCCGCAGCAGTTTACGCTGGAAAATTACATCAACGGTTGGAGGGGCTTCGGCGGCATCACGTTCACCACCTTTTATCTCAACTCGTTTTTCTATGCCGGCGTCGGCACGCTGTTGGCGGTGGCGGCTTCCGCTGTCGTCGCATATGGATTTGCACGGATTAATTTCACGGGCCGCCGCTTCTGGTTCGCCTGTATGCTCTCGACGCTAATGCTGCCGGTGCAGGTGCAAATCATCCCCCAGTACATTGTCTTCAGCCAGTTGGGGTGGATCAACACCTTCTATCCGCTGCTCTTGCCGCGCTTCGGCGGCCAGGCCTTCTTCATCTTTATGATTATGCAATTCATTCGCGGCATTCCGCGCGACTTAGACGAGGCAGCGGAGATGGACGGCTGTGGCAAAGGCGGCGTCTTTTTCCGCATTATTTTGCCGCAAATTACGCCGGCCTTGATTACGGCTGCAATCTTTTCATTTTATTGGACATGGGAGGATTTTCTATCGCCGCTCATCTATTTGAACGCGCCTAGGCTTTACACCGTTTCGCTGGCGTTGCGCGCCTTCGCCGATCCTTCGGGCACGACAGATTGGGGAGCCATCTTCGCTATGTCCAGCCTGTCGCTGGTACCGGTCTTCGTGATTTTTATTCTGTTCCAACGCTTCCTGGTCGAAGGCATCAGCACAACAGGTTTGAAGGGGTAGGCGATGAAAGACAGAAGGCGATGCTGAAAAGCGAGGGGATTGGCCGGCGGCATCAAAAGCCTGATCGATACGCCTTCTGGATCATCCGGTTGACGAAGACGCGTTCTAATAAGGACGTTCGTAAAGTTTCGTCATGAAGGCTGTTCGCCTCCATTTGCAGGTAAGCGTATGCTTCAGCCAGAAGCGAGTCGGCGCCGGCGACACGGTTGGCCTGAAGCACCTGGCAACAGATCCAATAGACCCGCAGCGGATCTCGCAATTTTTGTAAGATCGACACATTCAGCAAAGGCAGCGCTTCTTCAATCAAAGCAAGCGCCTCAGTCAGGTGTCCCTGTGCCAGATAAACGGCCGCCATCTCGCCCTTCACTGCAATGCGCAGGTGGAGGCGTCCATCGGCGTGTGTTAGGTCCAACGCCTGGTGATAGGCGGCGAGCGCCATCCCCGGTCGTTCCAAAGCAGCCCAGGCGTTGCCGATTTCAAATAAAATTGCTCCCTCGTAAAACTGGGCATTGGATGTGCGGCTCAGATGCAGCGCTTCTTGATAATGGAGGAGAGCAGCAGGCGCATCGCCCATTTCCCGCTCTGCAACGCCCAGAGTGTAGAGCGTTTCGATCACCCCGATTCGATCGCCCAAGCGCCGCTGTTCTGCCAAAGCCTGTCGGCTAAGCTCATGCGCTTGCGCGTATCTCCCCAGACGAATCAACAGACGGGCGAACCCATCCTCTGTGTGGGCTGCGTGACGTGGATCATAGACCTCCTCCCGCCTGGCATAAGCGGTGACGTAATATTCATAGGCGCGACCCAGATCGCCGAGTGCAGCATAGGCGTCGCCGAGGTGTTGCCAGATTGAGAGCAGGCGCGGCCGATCTCCCAGTTCTTGATAAATCTGCAACGCCTGTTCCCAGAAATCGAGGGCTTTCTCCTCTTCACCCTGAAAATGAGCGACATACCCTAAGGAACGCAGCACAAAGCCTTCACTAAGACGATTTTCGGTCTGGTGGTAGAGATTGAGCGCCTGCATCAATACAGAGTTTGCACGTTCGATCTCCCCTGCGGGAAGTAGACAACGAAACAAGGCGTGCAACGCCCTGGCCTCAAGCCCCGTTAGTTTAAGGCTATGAGCCGCCTGCACCGCCTCTTTCAATTGCGGCAAGGCGGCATCGTGCATCCCCTGCAATGAGAGGGCGACGCCCCGTTCGACCTGAGCGGTAATGGCCAAGACAACAAGATTCTGGCCTTCGCACGCTAGCAGTGCCTGGTGCGCCACTGCGGCTGCATCCTCATAGCGATGCAACAAATTCAGAAAGAACGCGCGCGCTAGATGGAGTTCAAGGACGGCGCCGGCGATTTCGCCGGAAGGAACGTCCGTTGCAGAAAGAATGGCCGCAGCTTTGCGAAAGAGCGCTTCGCCTTCCTGATAGAGACTCCGAACGTGATAAAAGGCCTGTAAGCCAGCGATAGCCGAGGCGATTGTAGCGGCGGAGCACTCTTGCAAGGCCCATTCCCATGCAGCTCGAACGTTGTCCATCTCGGCTTGCATATCCTCTGCTGCGAGTCTCATGGCGCGCCCATACAGATCATTCACGCGCTCTGAAGCGAAGTTTAAATAGTAATCGCTGTGGCGACGGCAGATCGTGGCAGCCGTTCCCGGCTGCCTTGCATCCGGGGCAGCGAGTTTCGTGGCTGCGAACTGACGTACCAATTCATGCATCATGTAGCTCTTGCGCCCAGAGGAGTGCTCAACAACGTGGAGAAGGGATTGATTGACCAGTTCATACAGGCGCTCGATAGAGCTTTGCGTTACCGCCAGAGCAGCCTTCCGCGAAAACGCGCCGCGGAAGACGGAAAGTTCGGCCAGAACCTGCTGCGCTTCAGGCGATAGCAGCCTCCACGACGTGTCTAATATACCCTCCATGCTGCGATGACGCGCTGGCAGGTCCTGTTTATGGGTGCTAAAGAAGGTTGGTGCGGCGCAGCTAAGCGCAGCCGCCAACTCCGCTACAGAATAATGTCTCACCCAGTGCGCAGC
>JANWYX010000023.1 GCA_025055055.1 Caldilinea sp.
ACCTCTTCGTCGGTGACGACCAGGCCGCGTTTCGCCGCCTCTTGCAGGATGATTGCGTCCTCCAGCATGGCGTTAAGCGCCTGTTGCCCCAGCGCAAAGGGGCTGCCCAGCGTTCCCTGGAGCTGACTGATTTGCGCTGCAAAGAAGCCTTGATTGCCGAACTGTTGTTCCAGCTGCTGGTAGCGAATCAGTTGGTTTTGCAGTTGGCTCTGTTCGTATTTGACGCGTTTCCAGAACTGTTCGGCGGTGATGGAGACGTCGCCGACGCGCGCTACTTGCTGGCGCGGCAACACGAGAAACTGATAGATCACGCCGATCAGGATAAACAGAAGAGCGGCGCCCAACGCAACGCCCACGAACGTGTACAGCTTTTTGTGTCGTTCGCGATCACGCTGGCGTAGCCGCTGTTCCTTGCGCGTCAACTCCCGTTGCAGGTCGTTGGACTCTTTGGCGGCCTGCTTTCTCTTGTTGCGCTCGGCCATAACTTATTTCCGTTTACGTACGATGCGGGTTTGATCGGCGGTGTAAGGCAGAAGCGCAAGTTGCCGCGCCCGCTTGATCTCCCGTGCAATTTTGCGCTGCACCTTGGCACTGACGCGCGTCTTGCGCCGCGACAGAATGCGGCCGCGACGATCCAAAAAGCGAGAAAGTAGCCCGATGTTTTTGTAGTCGATCTCTTCGTAGCGCACATCAGAGCCGATGCGTCGCACGCGGCCGGAGCCCTCGCGTTCGACGTACTGCTCCGGCGCAGTGAATCCTTCTTCCTCTATCTCTTCTTCCAACTCTTCGTCGATGAGCTCATCTTCGTCATCATCGAAGATCGGCGCAGGCGGCGGCGCTGAAGGGACGACCAATTTCGGCTGATTTTCGGCCGACGGGACGGCACTTTCTTCCATTTCGGGCGTGGGTGTCGTTTGCTCGCTCATGTTTTTATCCTTTCCTCCGGTTACTCATCCTTGCGCATCAGCAGAAAACGCATCACATCTTCGCTATAGCGGAGCAAACGCTCCACCTCCTCGGTGCCCGTCGGCGGCATCTGAAAGCGATGCAAAATGTAATACCCTTCAAACTGACGGTTGATCGGATAGGCGAGCGTGCGCTTTCCCCACAGTTCTGTGGCGATGTCACGGCCACCTTGAGCAGCGATGACGTCGCACAGCCGCGCATCGAAACTATTGATCCCCGCTTCGTCTAGCTGGGGGTGGAGAATGTAAACCAATTCATACTGACGTTCGTTTGCACCGTTCATAAAACCATCCTTTCTTTCTTTGGAGACGCCCGCAGGACCACCCTGCGAACAGAAAGAACGAGGGGCCGGCGGTGCACCGGATCCCTCGTTGCAAACCATCCTTTATGATAACGTGAGGCCGGACGATCGGCCAAATTATAGAGGCGGTGTTTGCGCATGATTATGGGGATGAACAACCATTGTGGAACCAAATTGACACATCCCGCAGATATTGAGACAATCGAACGTTGTGGTTGCAATCGAACGCTCTGATTGCAAATGCTCCGTTTTTCAAGGTTGTGGCCGGTGAGACTGAACGGTTAAGAAGAACCGTGATGGGGTTTGCAAGCAGCTGATGCCTTTGAGAGGACATTGTGATCGATTACAGGTTCATTCATGCAGGCGTAGAGAACGGCGTAGAGAACGGCGATGTGTGGGTGCGCTCCTTCTTCGAGCCACTGACGCCGGGAGCGTTGACGCCGTTCACCAACAGCCTCTTCGCCGAGGTGGCCGCGCGCACCTGGTATCTGTACTTCGACAGACTGGGGTTTGAGCCGACTCCGCGTTCGCGTGTAGTGAGAATGCACGACGGGCGGCCGTTCGTCAATCTCTCGATCTCAGCCCGTCTGGATGCTGAACGTGCAGGGGTGGAGTCTCCGGCCTTTCTTGTGGACGGAAAGGCGCGGCCGGTGGTCTCGAACGAGAAATCCGGCTTCTTCGCCGCCATCAAGTTGGGCCGCGCAGCGAAGAAGATCGAAGAAACGCTCGACGCGCTGCGAGCAGAGCTGCCCGACATCACCGCCAAAGTCAGCGCCTGGCGCCAGCGCATAATGGGCTTTCGCTGGTCGCAGGCAGAAATCTTGTTGATCATGGAAGAGATCGAGCGGGTCGGGGCAAATGCGCTCCTGCCGTATTTCGCAGCCCGCCACAACCTCGAACGCGAGTATCGAAAGTTATTGTCCCTGCTGAGCGGCCGACCGGTGAGCGAACGCGTCTTCTTGATTGTGCGCGCGCTGGGCGGCGTTCAGGGAGTGGAGCTGGATATGGCGCAGCGCGTGACGAAGCTCGCCGCGCTCGCCGCCGCTCCGGCGGTCGGCGCCTGGCTCCAGGCCGGCGTATTCACCGACTGGGAAAAGAGCGCGCCTGCAGGCGAGTTTGTCGAAGAGATGCGCAGCTTCATGGCGACTTACGGGCATCGAGGCTTCGGTGAGGGCGAGATGGCGAATCCACGCTGGGAGGAAAAGCCGGACGCCCTGTTTGCAGCCGTGCGCAGAGCCGTCCTTCAGACGCAGACGGCATCGCCGACGGCCCCCGATCTAACGCCGCTGTTGGCGGCGGTCGACGGCAAGGCGCGCAAGGAAGCGCAGCAGTCGGTCGAACGCATGCGCCGTCTGCTCGAGCTGCAAAGCGGCGGCCTTTACGCCTTCTCTCATGTCCTGGCCGGCGCACGGCGTTGGGCGCTGGCCGCCGGAGAAGAGGCCGCCGCCGACCACCGGCTGACGATGCCGGAAGATGTGTTCTTTTACGAAATCGAGGAAGTCAAGGAGATGATGACCGGCGAGTGGAACATCAGCGACCGCTCGGGCATTCATGCAACGGCGGCGGAGCGCCGCGCCGCTCTGGAGACGTGGCGGCGGCGACGCAGCGCAGATCTGTTGTGGGGCGACCGGGAGGCGGCGATAATTGAGGCTGAACTCCCGGTCTCGCCGGGCGTTGGCGCCGGCGCAGTGGTTGCGCTGGGCGAGCTCGCCAGACCAGGAGCGGAAACCGTCTTGTTGTGCCCGACGCTGGAGAGCGCTGCTGCGGCGGCGTTGCCCGCCTGCACAGCAGTGGTTGCCTTGCAGGGCGGTCCGATCGATCCGTTGGCCGCCTGTGCGCGTGCGCTAGGGCGTCCCGCCGTGGTCACCTCCACAATCGATGCATCCAACCTTCCCATCCATCTTGTGGTCGACGGTAACGTAGGAAAGGCAACATCTCTATGAACTCGGAAAACTTGCCGGGGTGCAGGTTGCAAACGACGATTACCCGCATCGGCGGGCTCGATGCCGCAGCAAGTGAGGCCGCCCGGCGACGACAGCAAATTCTCACCAAACCCGCCGGCGCACTGGGTCGTCTGGAAGAATTGAGCATCCAGTTGGCCGGCATTACCGGACAAATGCGGCCCGCCTTGCATCCTCGCCGGGTGATCGTCTGCGCAAGCGACCACGGCGTCGTCGCCGAAGGCGTCAGCGCCTATCCTTCGGAAGTGACGGCGCAGATGGTGCTGAATTTTCTGGCCGGCGGCGCGGCGGTCAACGTCCTGGCCCGCCTCTTCGGCGCAGAGGTCACCGTCGTCGATGTGGGCGTGAAGAGCGATCTGCCCGACCATCCCAACCTGATCAAGGCCAAAATTCGTCCGGGCACATCCAATTTCGCCCAAGAGCCTGCCATGTCGCGCGAAGAGGCGGTGGCAGCCATTGAGGTCGGCATCGCTGCGGCGGAGCAGGCCATCGCCCAAGGCGCACGCGTGCTGGTGACGGGTGAAATGGGCATCGGCAACACGACGGCGAGCGCAGCCATCGTCGCCGCCCTCACCCGACGCCCTGTGATTGAGGTCACCGGCTTGGGCGCCGGCGTCGGACGCAGCGGCTGGCAAAAAAAGGTCGAGGTGATCGAACGGGCGTTGACGCTCCACGCCCCCGATCCTAACGATCCCATCGACGTGCTGAGCAAGGTGGGCGGCTTTGAGATCGGCGCCATCGCAGGCGTGGCGTTGGCTGCAGCCGCCGCGCGCACGCCGGTGATCATCGATGGCCTGATTTCGACTGCGGGCGCAGCCCTCGCTGCAGGACTTTGTCCGGCGGCGAAAGCGTTTATGATCCCCGGACATCAGAGCCAGGAGCCGGGCCATCGCGCCCTGCTTGAATTTCTCGACATGCGCCCTCTGGTGAATTTGGACATGCGACTCGGCGAGGGAACCGGCGCGCTGATGGCGTTGCCGCTGCTCGACGCGGCTGTCGCCACGCTCAACGAAATGGCGACCTTTGCAGACGCAGGCGTCTCCGGCCCGGTTGAAGGAGAAGGATGAAGATGAATGCACCTGTCGTGAAAGAGGCGCCGGCCGCCGGAGATCTGACCAAAGCGGTGACAACCTCACTTGTCCACCCTAAAATCAGCATCGTCATCCCGCTGTATAACGAAGAGGAGAGCATCCCCCACCTCGTCGAGGCGTTGGACGCCGCCATCGCCAACTATGGTCAGCCCGCCGAGGTGATCATCGTGGACGATGGCTCGAAGGACCGCAGCTTTGAACTGCTGAAGAAAGTGGCGGAGCGCGACCCTCGCTACACGATCATTCGTTTCCGGCGCAACTTCGGTCAGACCGCAGCCTTTGCCGCCGGCTTCGCCCATGCGCGCGGCGAGGTGGTGATTACCATGGATGCCGACTTGCAAAATGACCCGATGGACATTCCGCTGCTGATGGCGAAGATCGAGGAGGGCTATGACATCGTCAGCGGCTGGCGCAAGAATCGGCAGGACCGTTGGCTCGACCGCAAGCTGCCTTCGATGTTGGCGAATCGGCTCATCTCCAACGTGACCGATGTGCGCCTGCACGATTACGGCTGCTCGCTCAAAGCCTACCGCACCGAGGTGCTCAAGCATGTGCGGCTCTACGGCGAGCTGCATCGCTTTATCCCGGCGTTGGCCAGCCAGGTCGGCGCTACGGTGACGGAGGTGCCGGTCAACCACCGCTCTCGTCAGTATGGCCGCTCGAAGTACGGCATCAGCCGCACCGTACGCGTCATGCTCGATCTGATCAACGTCTGGTTTTTGGGAACCTACTCGACGCGGCCGATCCACGTCTTCGGCGCGCTGGGGTTGGGGTCGATTGCGTTGGGCGTTCTGGCCGGCCTGTATCTGACCTCGCTCAAGCTCTTCTGGGGCGCCAGCATCGGCAACCGTCCGCTGCTCTTGCTGGCCGTTCTGCTCGTCGTCATCGGCGTGCAGCTCGTCACCATGGGGCTGCTGGCGGAAATGATTACGCGCACCTATTACGAAAGCCAAAATAAGCCGATCTATGTCGTGCGCGAGATCGTAGGGCGCAACGGCCGACAGGAAGATCGGTAGATCGCCTATGATCCCTGTCATCTTCCAGGAAGCTTGAAGCTTCCTGGAAGATCGGACTCATCAGCGCAGCACGCTGGGCAAAAAGACTTCTTTGTCGCAGAGTACGTTCGGCGCATTCATTGCCAGCACACAGACGCGATGGGACCATGCGCCGCCGAGCGGGATGCGACCGAAGGCGCCCCAACGCGGGCGCTCGTCCCAGTCGAACTCGTCGATCACAATCGTCCCCTGACCGCCAAAAATTCCAACATAGTCCCCGGCATTTTCGAGCCGGTTCATCACATTGCCGGAGCCGACATGCCAGATGGATGGGTTGCTTTTGGAGAGGTTTTGACCTACGTCGCCATCGATCAACAGGGTGACCAGTCCACCGGCCGGCACGCGGATTCCACTCGGCAGCGGGAAGAGAAGCGGGCGGCTGCGTTGATTTGTGATCGAAAGCCCGTCCATCAGCACATCCGTTGGACCTGGATTGTAAACCTCGATCCAATCGGGCTTCTCGCCCGGCTCGTCCGGATCTGGAACCACATCGTTTCGGGAAACCACTTTATTAATCAACAGGTGCGGCGGTCGATAGCCGGCCAGAAAAGCGTAGGCGCGGCTCGGCAGCGTGGGAAAGCGGGTGCTGTCGCCGGCGTTGTCGGTGGCTTCGACATAATAGCGAACCAGCACGCCTTCCGCCATGCCGGGGATGACGCCTTCATAGCGATCGCCTCCCACCGGCGTCATTGCGACCGGCGTCCAGTTTATCGGTGCATCGGTGTAGGGCGCCGTGGCCGTCATGTAGTAAAGCACCGCCAGTGCGACGCTGACGTCGTCCGTAATGACAGCGCTGACGGTGAATGGCTCGGTCGGCGCCGGGATGTCCGGCGCAACGATGGGCTGCGTCACTTCAGAGATCCAAGGTGGATTGATGGCGTTGCTCTTGCCCGGCGTCGGCCGTCCGACACGCCATGCGCCTACGCCGTCGATTGCGCGTGCGTAGGCGACGTCCCGTTCCAGCGCCGGAAACTCCACCTCGTCGATGGCCGTGGCGTTGCCGGCGCCGTCTAGGAGATAGAGGCCGACGAATTCGCCATCTCTGGACAAGGCAAAGTTGAGGTGGAGCGGCCCCCGTTGGGGCGCATTGTCGGCGTAGAGAATGAGAAACCCATTGGGGGGGATGGTCACACTTTGCGTGATGACGTGTTTCGTTGGCCGCGCCGGGTCGTCGCTGAGAGCCAACCCTTGCAACGAGACCGTGCCGGCGGTGGGGTTGTAAAGCTCGATCCAGTCGGGCGTTCGATCGGGGTCATCGGGGTCGACGAGGGTAGAGCCATTGGAGGCCATCAACTCGTTGATGCGCAGCGCTGTCTGCGCATTGCTGTCGGCGGGCTGTTGTTGTGCGCTGACGGTTGTCATGACGCAAAGCGCCAGCGCGCCCGCCAAAATTGCGGCCAGACCGAACGGCGCCAATGGACGAACGGTGAGTTGCATACGATGCATACAACAGAACTCCTTCCTATTTTCTCAGCAGGCATCAAACCTTAACAACGCCGATAAGGATGAACATCCGATTCTCGATAGCGTTCCATAGTGCCGCCGGTTAAGGTGAATTTAAACAAAATGGTTTTGGCGATCCGGAAGCGCAGCGACGAGCTGCGCCTCCTCGGAAACATTCGAAACTCTGCGGTCTATCTAGGGCGTGCGGGCTGAGCGCCGCGCCTGAAGACGACAGCCGGATTGTTTTGCTAAAAGCCATGAAATCTGCGTCTGACAGCGGAAACCGTTTTCGTAGCCACGTTTCGGTGGCTGGCAGAACGTTTCAACCTCTCGCAGACTTCACTCACAGACTTCAGTTGCAGATTGCGCCATTCGAGATGGCCGGCAGATAGACAGACACAGAGGGCGTGAAGTTGATGTTGAACCTCCCCGGCGTCGGCGTTGCGAAAAAGATCCATTCGGTCGACCGGAACGGCGATCGTCCCCAGGAGACGTCGGGCGGCATCGGTCCGAAGCGCACCTGGTCGATCATCTGGTTGCCGCGTTCGTTCGTGTCGTAGAGCACGAGCGTTTCGCCGTCTCGACTCAAACTGAACGACACGTGCAGCGGCCCCTGTTCCGGCTCGCCGTCGGCAATGAAGACCAGATAGCTGTAAGGCCCGATGACCACGCCGTCGGCGATGCGATGTTTGCGCAGATCGGCGGGATCGTCGGTCAGATACATGCCGCTCATGTCGATGGCGATGCCGCTGGGATTATAAATCTCGAACCAGTCAGGATATTCCATCGGTTCGTTCGGGTCTTCCATAAACGTGCGATTGTCCGCCATGATTTCGTTGATCACGAGCGGCAACCGGCGATTTTGGCCGGGATCGCTGACGTCGGCCAAGGAGCGCATGGATTCCCCCAGCAATGGAACGCCCGTAAGCGCATCCAGGGCGGTCTGACTGTTGACCACAATCGAAACTGTGATAGCGCCGTTTCCACACTGCGCCGCCTGCTCCTCCGCCGTAACGAAATAACGAGTCTCGCCCTTCGGCGGCGTGAGGGGACCCGGCAGAGTGACGAACAGCTCTCCGTTGTTGAGAAGGAACAGCGTCTCGCGCTTCAGCAGTGGGTCGGAGGATGGGTCGAAACGACCGTCGCCGTTGTCTTGATAGATGAGCAGCGCGCCAAACCGTCCCGCCGCCTCCTCGGAGGTGAGTCGGTGGCCGGTTGCGTCCTCAAAACGCAGCGTCAGCGAGTTGAGGCGCAGCGCCGGGTTCTCGGCGCGACCGCGGTGCGCAAGAACCACGTCCAAAAGTAGCCGTTGATTGCCGAACGCAGCGTTGACCGGCGTCTGCGACAGGCGGAACTGCCCACCCAGGTTCTCGTGCCAGGCGACTTTGCCGTCCTCGCGCGAGGCGGAAAGTGCGTCCAGGTCGCCGTCGCCGTCGAGGTCGGCGACAAAGACGCCGTGCGCCACCTGGGCGAACGGGCTGATCACATGTTCTTTCCACATTGGAATGATGCCGCCCAGGTTTTCATACCAGGTGATCTGATTGGCGTATTCGACGGCCGCCACGATGTCCATGTCGCCGTCGCCATCCATGTCGGCGGCGATGGCGGCGTGAACGCCGTAGGCTGTATTGCTGACCACGTGGTGGTCGAAATCTTTGCCTATGCGTAGACGGTTGGAAAACCAGGCGATCGTGTGGTCAAGTTCGGAGGAAGCGATCAGGTCGATGTCCCCGTCGCCGTCGATGTCGGCGGCGTGAATGAATTGCGCGCCTCTGGCGTTGGCGTAGACGGTTTCTTCCGTGAATTGCTTCGGCCGAGTTTGACGAAAGATGGTGACGCGATTGTCCTGCGCAGACGCCGACATCAAATCGAGCCGACCATCTCCATCCAGATCGGCGGCGTAGGTGGAGCGAGGATAACGCACATTCTGGCTGACGATATATTTGGCCCATGTACGCCCTTGGCCGTCCAGGTTTTCGTACCAGGCGACGGTGTTGTCGCCATCCGAGGCCGAATAGAGATCGAGATCGCCGTCGCCGTCGAGGTCGGCCACGTTGACATCGCGCACGCGCAAGGCCGAGTCCGTGACCATGCGTGCGATAAAACTGACGCCGCCGGTCTGCCGAAGCTGATTTTCATAAAAGACGATGCGATTGGTGCCTCGATCGGCAGCGACGATGTCGATATCTCCGTCGCTGTCGATGTCGCCGGTCGTCACCCAGCGACCGCCTGTAAAGCTTGCGTCGATCACGAAGGACTCGAAGTTCGGAGGGCTGCCCCCCAGGTTGCGATGCCAGGCCACGATCTCGTTGGCCGTCGAGACGATGTCCATGCGCCCGTCGTCGTCGATGTCCGCCGCCGCCACCGAGCGCGTCTGCCGATAGGTGTTGACGACGCGCTCCCCCTCCAGCACGGCCGAGCGATGAATCGAGGTGTTGACATGCAGCGTAATGCGATGGTCGAGCCGCGACGCCACGACGACGTCGATGTCGCCGTCGCGATCAAAATCGGCAGCGTGCACCCCGCGCGCGCCTTGCGCCGTGTTGGTGAGCACCTTGCGCATGAACTGGGGCGGACGACCACCCTCGTTCTCGAAGATCGCCACCGTGTTGTCATCCGAGGAAACGGCCAAAATGTCGAGGTCGCCGTCCCGGTCGATGTCCACCACTTTCACCAACTTGACATGGTTGGCGGTGGTGGTCAGCACATGTTCAACGAAAGCCGCGCCTCGCCCCTGGTTCTCATACCAGCCGACCAGATTTTCGTTTTCCGAGCCAAAGACGATATCCAGATCGCCGTCGCCGTCGATGTCGCCCACTGCAACCGTCTTTGCATAGTCGAAACGAGGATCAGGCACCGGCCCATTGCGGATGAAGCGGCGTTCAAAGGCGGCGGGCCGGCCGCCCAGGTTGCGATACCAGACGATCTGGTTGTTGTTTTCACCGGCGGCGAGAATGTCCAGCTTGCCGTCGCCGTCGATATCGCCTGTGACAACGGAGACGGCGCCCGAGAGGCCGTCGTCGATCACGCGGCGCGTGAAAGATGGAGCGTCGCCTGCGCCGTTGTTCTCATAGAGCAGCACCTGATGGCCGTCGCGTGTCGTCACCAATATGTCAAGGTCGCCGTCGCCGTCGACGTCGGCGGCGTGCACCGCCACCGGATAGGCCAACCCAACGTCGATGTCGAAACGGGTGAACTGCAACCTGCCGGAACCGAGGTTATTGCGCAGCCAGAAAACAACGCCGTCGCTTGCAGCTGGAGCGTCCACCTCCGTGGTCGCAGCTGCCGAAGGCGCCAACGCCCCCACCGCTACCGCCACCGCATCGGTGTAGCCGTTGCGATTAAGGTCGGCCGGGATCGCCATATAGGCGCCGCCGGCAACGGTCAGCACTATGGACTGAAAATTCAGGTTGCCGATATTGCGATGCCAGACAATTTGCCCGTCCTCGCGCGAGGCGGAAAGAATGTCCAGACGACCCTCGCGATCGAAATCGGCGGACGCCACCGAGTGGGCGCCCAGGGCGTTTTCTGCGACGACGACCTCGCTTGCGAACGGGACGGCGGCACTTGGCAGCGCAGCGGATTCAAGCAAAGGAGAAGACAGCGGCGTTTGCGTTGCTTCCAGCGCCGCAGATGCGCTGGGAACAGGTAAACCGTGCCCCAGCGCAGAGGATGCATACGCCAATGTAGAAGTGAGCAGGATCGCCCCCGCCGTCAACAGCCTCAGCAGAGCAATCAGACGGTTCATGACGAATTGCTTTCTGGATTTGAACGAAAATCGATAGCGGAACGACGCACCTTGGAAGCCTGATTCGAACGAAACCCAAACTGTTCGCTATAATAGCTGCGTTCGGCCAGCGCGCCAAAGTTCGACATGCGTTCAATTTTTGAGTCTCTCCAGAGTACACAATGAGTTTTGAAGATTCCCTGGCAAAAATTTCAAAAAACACAAAGAAATATGTTCGATTGCGTCTGGCGTCGATTCTGATCATAGCGCTGCAGCCGCTGCTAGGCGCACCGCCGCTGCGGGCGGAAGACGACGAGCCGGTGGGGCCGGCGGCGACTTCCTCGGTGATCATCAATGAGATTCACTACGATCCCTCGCCGGTCAGTTCCTGGAATGAGTTCATTGAGCTGCACAATGTCGGCGCTGCGCCTGTAAACCTCTCCGGTTGGGCACTGGCCGGCGGCGTGGACTACGAATTCCCCTCCGGCTCCGTGCTCGCGCCGGGCGGCTATCTGGTCGTCGCCATCAATCCATCCTTTCTGGAACGCTCCTATGGCGTGCGGGCGCTGGGCCCGTTCCGCGGGCGCCTCTCGAACGACGGCGACCGCGTGATCCTGCGCGATGCGCGCGCCCAAGAGATCGATCGCGTCGAATACAGCGTTGGTTTCCCCTGGCCGATCGTCGGCTATGGGGTCGAGCGCTCGATCGGGCTGTTGAACCCGAGTGCGGACAACGCGTTGGGCGCGGCCTGGCGGGCGATGACGCCGACGCCGGGCCGCGCCAACCAGGGCGTCGTGGACAACCTGCCGCCCCTCCTGTTGAGCGTGGAACATACGCCGCAGGCGCCAACTGCGCAGGATACGGTCTCCATCCGCGCCCGCGTTGTCGACAGCGACGGCGTGCGCCGCGTGACGCTCTGGGTGCAGGTCGTGCCGCCGGGGGGCTACATTCGCATCACCGACCCCGAGTATGCCACCCAGTGGACAGCCTATGAGATGCAGAAGAGCGGCGACGATCTCTACACTTTCGCCTTGCCCGCCTCGATCGTGCGCCATCGCCACCTGATTCGCTATCGCATCGAGGCGGTCGACAACGGCGGCCGCAGCGTGACTGCGCCTTTCCCGGACGATCCGCAGCCCAACTTCGCCCTTTTTGTCAATGAGGGTCCTGTGTTATGGTACGCTGCCGTCAACCCGCATCGGGGCGATCCGAAACAGGTCTATCGATTCAACCGGATGCGTCCATTGCCCATCTATCACCTGATCGCCAACCCTGCTGACGTCGCCGATGCCCAGTTCATTCCGCCCTCGACGCGCGCAAGCGGCTACATGGGCACCGAGTTTCTCTGGCGCGGTACGTTCGTCTATGACGGTGTCGTCTATGACCACATCGGTTTTCGTGCCCGCGGCCAGGCGTATCGCTACGCCACCGGCAAGAACAAATGGAAGTTTAACTTTTTGCCGGGTCATCGTCTGATTGCGAAAGATAACTTCGGCAATCCCTATCCGGTCGCCTGGGACAAGCTCAATCTTTCCGGTGGCATGCAGCACGCCAACCGTGGCTACCGCGGCGAGCACGGTGTCTTTGAGGCGCTCGCCCTGCGCATCTTCTCGATGATAGGCGTCCCGGCGCCGGCGTCGCATTTTGTGCACTTCCGCGTGATCGACGGCGTCAACGAGATTACAACCAATCAATATGAAGGAGATTTTTGGGGACTGTATCTGGCGGTGGAGGAGATGGATCGCCGCTTCCTGCGTGCGCGTGGTCTGCCCGACGGCAACTTGTACAAAATGAAGGACGGCTTCGGCGATCTTGACAACCAGGGGTTGGACCAACCGGCCGACGGCTCCGATCTGGCCGCTTTTATGCAGGCGTACAGCCGGCCGCAAAGCGAAAGTTGGTGGCGCACCCATTTCAACCTGGAAAACTATTATCGCTTCCGCGCAGCGTTGGAAGCAGTGCGCCACTACGACGTCGATGAGGGCAAAAACTATTACTATTTTCGTGATCCAGAAGATGGCCGTTGGTCGATCTGGCCGTGGGACACCGATCTCACCTGGGCGGATCGATTTTTCGGCCAGGGAAACGAGCCATTTCGAGACCGCGTGCTGCCCTTCGCCGAGTTCAACAAAGAGTATCAAAACACGCTGCGCGAGCTGCGCGATCTGCTTTTCAACCCGGAGCAGATTGACCTGCTCATCGATGAGGCCGCAGCGCTGATCGACACCCCTGCCGACGGTCCCAGCATGGTGGACGCCGACCGCGCACTGTGGGATTACAACCCGATTCTGGTCTCGCGCTACGTGATCGAAGAGCGCGCACGCTGGGGAGAATTCTATAAATATTCCCCCACCGGCGACTTTCGCGGCATGATGGCCTATATGAAGAGTTGGGCGCGCAGCCGCATGGCCTGGATCGACCAGACCCTGCTGACCGATCGGGGTGCGCCCGCTAGGCCCACCGTCACATACACGGGACCGACCGGCTATCCGGCCGACGCATTGACCTTCACGGCCGGCGCTTTCTCCGACCCGCAGGGCGACGCCTTCGCCGGCGTGCAATGGCGCGCGGCGCAGGTCATCTGGCCCGGGTTGCCCGGCTACTCCGCCGACGCGCCGAACCGCTATGAGATCGACGGTGGCTGGACGTCGCCCGTGATGACGCAGCTTGCACCTTTCCAGGTTCCACAGGGAGTCTGTATGCCGGGGTTTGCCTGTCGCGTGCGCGTGCGCATGATGGACAGCACCGGCCGCTGGAGCCACTGGTCGGAGCCGCTGCACTTTGTGGTCGGGCCGCCGGCGACATCGCCAACGTACGACCTCAAGATCACCGAAATCATGTACAATCCGCCCGACCTGGGCGCCGTTCCCGGTGGCGAACTGGAGTTTATCGAGTTCAAAAACACGGGAAACACAACGCTCGACCTCAGCAACGTGCAGGTTGCCAACGGCATTGAATATCGCTTTCCCGTCGGTTTCAAACTGGCGCCGGGCGAGTTCGTTGTCCTGGCGGAGAACCCGAAGCGTTTTGTCGCGCGCTACAACATGGAGGCGCACGGCAAGTACAACGGACAACTGAGCAACAGCGGTGAGACCATCGAGGTGAAAGACGTCTTTGGCCGCGCCATCCTTCAGATCACGTATGGCGACCGCAACGGATGGCCGGTTGAGGCGGACGGCGCAGGCAGGTCGCTGGTACCGATCGACCCGAACGCCGGCGGCGACCCCAATCAACCATCAAGCTGGCGCGCCAGCGCTGCAGACGGCGGCTCGCCCGGCGCCGACGATCCTCCACCGGTTGTGTTGAATGAGTTTCTCTTCGACTCGACTACCAAAGCGTTGCAAGCCGTCGAGCTGTATAATCCCGCACCTTATCCGGTCGATCTGAGCGGCTGGGTGCTCACCGACCGCTGGGGCGCCACGCCCAACTATGGCGCGGGCGTAGGAGACGTCTCTCGGATTTCCGCAGGCGTCACCGTTGCGCCGGGCGGTTACCGCACGGTGTCGCTGGCGCAGCTCACGCGCCCGTTGCAGCTTGGTGCGGAGCCGAGCGAAATTGTGCTTGCTGCTGTGATGCGCAGGGATCGTTTCGCAGGCTATGCGCAGCGCGTTCAGGTCTATGCGCCGCTGCACGCCAACAGCTTGGGGCGAACCGTTTTGCAGGGGGGCGGCGTCGCCTACACACCGCAGAACAGCACGCCGGACGCCCCCAATGATTCGCCTCTGGCCGCTCCGGTTGTCATCACTAAAGTGCGCCTCTTTACCGACGCTTCCGGTCCTGTTCAGTGGATTGAGCTGACCAACCGCACCGATGCAGCGATATCGCTTTACGATCCGGGCGATCCCACAGCGACTTGGATGCTGCAGGGCCTGAATTTCTGGTTGCCGCCCGCAACGACGCTGCCCCCGCGCGGGCGACTGTTGATCGTTATGGGCTCGCCCGCCGCAATATGCACGAGTGGGGCGGCGCCGACCGGTTGGCGCGCGGTGGGGTCGCTGCCGACAGGTGTTCCCATGGGAGGCGGAAATCTGCGTCTGCTGGCTCCGGCCGTGCGCGCTTCCAACGGGCAAACGATTCATCTGCTGGTCGATGAAGTGCGCTACGATGGGATCGAGTGGTTGCAGGCAACAGCCGGCGCCACCTACTGGGAGCGTATTTCCGATGAGGCCCCCGGCGTGGACCGTTCAAATTGGAGGGCTGCCGGCGCAGCGTTGACGCCGAACGGAAGCACCGACGACGGGCCGATCGGATTGTGCAGTTTCGACGCCTATCGCATCGATGAAAGGCGGGTGCGCGTCGAGTGGACGGCGCGCACCCTGCAGCCGGAGTGGCAGTTGGCGCTCTGGCGCAGCCCTACCTTCGACCGCAATGCCGCCGAACGCGTGAACGGTGAAATTCAAAGCACTGCGCAGATTGCCTCTTCTCTGCACTGGCTGATCGATGACGTTGCGCCGTCTGAGGGGCCCCTATACTACTGGCTTCAGGTAATTACGCCGGACGGCGAGATCGATGTGGTTGCGACCGGTCTGCGCAACCAAGCCGTCCCCGTGTATCTGCCGGTCATTTCACAAACAAGATGAGAAGATCGCATGGCGAGTCCTTCTGAGGGACATCCAAGGCGTTTGGTGCAATGGTCGGCATCGGGCGCAATTGCGCCGGCGCTTGCCATATATTTTGCGTTGCTCCTCGGCCTCAACATGCGCCGCGGCCTCAACCACGATGAACATCAGTTCGTCGCCGGCGCAGCTTTGATGGCGCGCCATGGGTTGCTGCCCTACGCCGACTTTCCGTACTTCCATGTCCCTGCACAGATGCTGCTCAACGCAGCGCTGTTCACCGTGTTCGACCGCTTCTTGCTGACCGCCCGGCTCGTTTCTGTGGTAAGCGGCTGGCTTAGCCTGGCGCTGCTTTGGGGGCTGGGATTCGTCTATGCGCCGTACAGCCGAAGATGGTCCAAGTTCGGCTACGCGCTGGCGGGCGTGGCGACGCTCATGGCTGCGCCGATGTTCGTGCACACCAGCGGACGCGCCTGGAACCACGATCTGCCCATGATGTTGACGCTGCTGGGCCTGGCCGCATTTTTGCAGGCAGTTCAGCCCGCCCATCCGTCGCCTCCTCCGATGAACGCACGCAATGCGGCGTGGACGGTCGCTGCGGGCGTGCTGCTTGCTCTGGCGGCGGCCACCCGGCTGAGTTACGCCTTTCTTGCGCCAGCTTTTGCCGTGGGCCTCTGGTTTTGGGGGGGGGAGGGACGAGGGCGCACGCGTGTGCAGGCGCTGCTTTGGCTGTTGTTCGGCGGTCTGATCGGCCTGGCGCCGGTTTGGTGGGCGCTCTGGGTGGCGCCGGAGGGCTTTCTCTTTGGCAACGTCGTTTACAATCTGCGTTTGAATCCACTTTACTATGCGGCAAGGGAGAGCGCAGCGTCGATGACGCCGACGGCAAAGCTGGCTTATCTCGGCGACCTCCTACGCCAAAAGCCGACCAATCTGGTTCTTCCCTTGCTCTTTTTCATAACGCTGCTTCCGGCGTTGCCTCGGTTGCGCACGCGCAAGGCGATTCCATTGAAGATGATGCTCTTGCTACTGCCGCTGGCGCTTTTCGGCGCCCTGAGTCCTACGCCCTCGCAGATTCAGTACTACTATGTGCTCTATCCACTGTTTCTCCTCGGCGTTTTCTTCAGCGCAGCGTTGTGGCCTCGTCGAGAACGCTGGGTGGGCGCCCTGCTTGGCGTGGCTGTGCTTGCGAGCGTTCCGTTCGTCGCCGTCCAGTATGCGGAGGGGGTGACGACCTTAGCGCAGCCTGCACAATGGTACCCGGAAAAGGTTCATCAGCGCAGCCAGGGAATCGGTCGGCTCACGGAAGGTGGACGCATTCTGACGTTAGCGCCGATCTACGCGCTGGAGGGCGGCGCAACGATCTATCCGGAGCTGGTGACCGGACCGATGGCGTGGCGGGTGGCGCCCCTTGTCTCTCCCGCCGAGCGCGCCCGCTTTGGCTTCGTCGATGCAATGGAGCTGGAGGCCCTGCTTGGTCAACACCCCCCGCGCGGGGTGTTGACCAACTTCGAGGAAGATGACGCCGAGCTGGAGCAGGTCTTCATCGACTACGCCCGAACGCACGATTTCACGCCGGTTCCCTTGCCGGGGGAGGGCGTGCTTTGGCTTTCGGGGGTGGCGGACTGGAACGAGGCCATCCGGCTGGGCGGCGTCGATCTGCCGAACCGCCCGCTGTCCCCAGGTGAGACGTTTGTCGCCACCCTCTATCTGCTCAAGCGCGGAGCGATTGAACGAGACCTAAACGTATTGGTGCGCTTGGTGAACGCGCAAGGTTTCGAGGCGGCGCGCAGCGAGGGTTGGCCCTACGGCTCCCCCACCTCTGCCTGGGAAGAGGGCGTCATGTGGCCCGACGGCCATCGCCTCACGCTCGCTCCGCAGACACCGCCGGGCATCTATCGGCTGGAGGTGAGCTTTTACGATCCGGAGACACTCGCTCTGTTCGGCGGCGTGGAGGGCGTCGGCTACGTGGTCGTGGGGCAGGAGGCGGTGCAGACGCAATCTCTCGAGCCGCTGGCGACATTTGTACATGGGCTTGACCTGCTGACGGTGGACGTGGGCGCGGCGCCCTGGCGCCGAGGCGAGCAGACGGTGACGCTGCGCTGGCGGCCCGCGCAACGGTTGGACAAGCGCTACACAATCTTCGTCCATCTGCTTGCGCCGGATGGACAAATGGTTGCACAGCAGGACCAGCCGCCCTTGCAGGGGTTTTACCCCAGCGACCATTGGCTGCCCGGCGTCGCCTTCCACGACACCTACAGCCTAACCGTCCCAGACGATGCAGCGCCGGGGCTGTATCGCCTGAGCATCGGATTGTACGACCCGGAGACCGGCCAACGCCTGCCGTTGCTTCGCCCGGACGGCGAAGTTGACGCTTTTCAGACGACTGCGGTCGAGATTGAATAAAGCAGCAATTTGCAGGAGAAACGTCCGTCAAACGTGGTTGAATTTAGGCGCCGCATCTGGCTACACTGAAATGCGATGCAGTGCGTTGCACGGAGGCGGATATGTGGCTGCCTAGAGATCGCTTTGTCGAGATTGACGGCCTGCAGCTTCGCTACTGGCTGGAAGGCGAGGCCGGCCCCAACATTGTCCTCATTCACGGCATCGGCGGCGCAGTCGACGTTTGGCGCAGACAGTTCGAGCAACTGCGAAAGACGCATTGTGTGCTGGCGCTTGACCTGCCCGGCTGTGGTCGCTCGGCCATTCCACCGGATTTTCCGCCCGACGCGCTGCGGATGTTGGCGGCGGCGGTGCGTCGCGTCATGCAGGCGGTCGGTATGGAGCGGGCGACGCTGGTCGGCTCCTCGCTGGGCGGGGCCGTGGCCGTCGAGTTCGCCATACGCTGGCCGGAGATAGTCTCATCGCTGGTGTTGATCGCCCCTGCGGGTATGACGCACCAGGTGGCGTGGTCGCTGCGGCTTATGACCGTTCCTGTATTAGGAGAGTGCTTGACCAGGCCCTCTCGCAGCCGCACGGCGCAAGCGATCCGTCAATGCGTCGCCGACCCCGCCGGCGTAGAGGAGGACGACATCGATCGCGCTTTCGCCATGGCGAGTTTGTCAGGAGCGCAGGCGGCGTTCCTGCGCCTCTTGCGCACCTACGCCAGCCTCTTCGGCCTGGACCGGAGAGAGCTACGGCGTCTCCAGCAGGGTATGCGCACGATTCAAGCGCCGACGCTTCTCATCTGGGGCGGGCGCGACCGCATCATCCCGCTTTCCGCCGCTTATGTTGCACTGAAACATCTCCCCAATGCGGGGCTGATCGTGCGCCCCGATAGCGGGCATCTGGTCTTCGTGGATGAGCCGGCGTGGTTCGATCGCACGCTCGTCGAGTTCGTGCAGGCGCCGGAGCGGATGCTTGCGGTGCTTCGTCTCCAGACGCCTGCGCCACGCGTCGAGCCATTCCCTGCCCAACTGTTGACGAGACTGCGCACGCTTCCCGCCGTGACTGCGTCGGTGCGGCTGAACCCGCGCATCCGAACCGTGGCTGCGCTCGCCTTGTTGGCGCTCGTTGCGCTCCCGGTGGGGCAAGGAGCGATGCGACGCCCATGGCGTTGAAGGAGCCTCCAATATAGGACGTGGCCGGCGGCTCAATGAGTCTTTACCCAAAGATTGCGGCGATCATGGGAGGCGAGGCTGCCGCTTCCACCTTCTCGGCAGACCGTAAGATTTGAGAGAATTTGCGCAAGCGCAGCTCGCAGCTGTACCACGGGTCGCCGAACCATTTGCCAAATTCTGTCTTATACAGCCGCCGGCCGGGGTTACGAGGAGGAAAAAGTCGCATGAATGCTCCGCAGCGCATCAGCTCGCCGAATTACGATCCCCATTCGATCGACGTTCGCTTTCTTGTGCTCCACTACACCGCCGTCGATCGGAGGCGGACGCTGGAAATCTTCACCGACCCTGCACGCAAGGCGGCTGCACACCTTGTCGTCGATGTGGATGGAACTATCTACGAATGCGTGCCTTGTTGGGAAGGAACGGCGCTGCGCGGCTGGCATGCAGGCGTCAGCCGCTGGCACGATGGTCAGACGCTTTGGGAGGGGTTGAACGATTGGTCGATCGGGATCGAGCTGGTCAATTTCAACGGCAATCTCTTTCCCTTCAGCGAGGCGCAGTACGCTGCGCTGGAGGAGATTGTTGCGCACCTGCGGCGTTGCTATCCGGCGCTCAACGATCCCAATGCCGTGCTCGGCCATGAACAGATTGCAGGCTTTCGCGGCAAGGCCGATCCGGGCCGGCGCTTCGACTGGCTGCGCTTTTTCGCCGCCTGTTACCCGGGCGAGATTGCGCCCTTGCGCCCGCCCGCCTGTCCGGCGGCGCTGCGCGACGCCCTTGCGTCCTTAGCCGAGTTCGCACCGGTTGAGGCGGACACTGCCAATGCCTTCTGGGAGCGCGTCAGTCTGCTCACGGAGACGGCGGTGGCGCTGGCGCACGGTTATGATTTGTGACTGAATCTTCGTAACGAGGAGGGCTGAAAGGGAAATGCGTTCGATTGCGTCGCTGGCTGTGACGCTCGTGTGCGCTTGGCAGGCCATTGCCTCGCTCATCCTTACACAGGCCAATGTCGCCGCCCTGACCGTCGACGGTCTACCCAACGGCGGCCTGTTCGTCCTGGGCGAGCCCATCCGCATTCGCGTGGCGCAGACACCCTCGTTCGTGCGCTATCGCCTGACCGACGCCTACGGCGCCGCCGACTGGATGGTCAACGGCGAGGTCTTCGAGGGCGAAGGCTCCGTGCAGGCGGAGACAGGCGGCGCCTGGCTCTTGCTGCCCACGAACCAGATCATGCGCTACGGCTTCTACCGGCTGAACCTCTTCACCAACCGGGGCGACTCCGGCGACCTTTTCATCGGCCTCGTTGACCCTATCATCCGGCTTGGGCCGGACAACCGTTCGCCGGTGGGCTTTATCCTCGCCGTTGACCCCTACCCCGAGTTTGCAGGCCAGATTGCGCATTTGGGCATCAAGTGGGTACATTTCGATGTGCCCATAGACGCCGACGACAGCGTGCTGGAGGCGTTGAGGCCCGAAGTGCGCGCGTTCGTGGAGCAGGCCGTAGCGTACGATGTGACGCCGATCTTCAAACTCATCGGCGGCGCACCGCCCGGCGCAGCGAACGACGACAGCGCGTTCTATCAAAACCTGCGCAGCGTGGCTCAGGCCTATCGCGGGCAGGTTCGTCACTGGATCGTCGGCAACGAGATCGACGGGTGCGGCTGGTGGAGTCCCTGCGACTTTGCGCTCTATGCGACCTTTCTGCGCAAGGTGGCGCAGACACTGCGTCAGGTGGAGCCGCAGACGCGCATCCTGGCCGCAGACTTCTACCAAGGCGATTCGGCCGCATTGCGCACGCTGCTGGCCGCGCAGCAGCAGACGCCCGACTTTGCGCTTTTCGACGTGCTGAGTGTGCACTATCTGGAGGAGGGAGACGGTGAGGCGCTCTCTCCCGACGGTTGCTGTGGCTCCATCGAGACCTATCGCCGGACGATGCAGCGCTACGGGATTGCGCGGCCGATCTGGAACACCGAAGCGCTCTCTCCCCTGCGCGGGGGCGTCCATTGGCCGGCGAACGAGACGAGCTACTTCCGTGGAGGCGAGGCTGTGCCTCTTCTCTCGCCTGCCAAAACCATCGGAGGCAATCTGGCCGTCGGGGCAGAAAAGGTTTTTTTCTTCAGCTATAACTACGATCAGCAGTTGCTCGATCTACAGGAAAACCCGGCGCGCACGTTGACGGAGCGGGCTCTAGCCGTGCGCACTTTGGCCGATCATCTGCAAACCGCAACCTACCACAGTCGACTGAGCGGCGCGCCTGACTTTGTCGAGGGTCACTTCTTCAAAAACGGCGACGAGACCATCCTGATGATTTGGAGCAACGAGGCGAACCGGGATGTGAAGGCAACGATCCACGGCGCCGACGGGCCGGTTGATCTCTTTGACCCGCTGGGCAACGTACATCCGTTACGTGCTGACGGCGGGCGAGTTCATTTCCGCGTGCACTACGAGCCGCAATTTTTGCGCGGTTTCACGAACTTGCCCACGCTGAGCTTCGAGGATAGGACGAACCACGCGCCTTTTTTCACGTCGCAGCCCGTCACGACGGCGAGCGTGGACCGGCGCTACTACTACAATGCAGAAGCTTATGATCCCGACCCCACGGGCGAACGCAATGTCCTGACGCCGTTGACCTACGTGCTCGAGGAAGCGCCGCCGGGCATGCAGATCGATGCAGGCAGTGGGGTCCTGACATGGACGCCAGCCCAGCCTGGTCGCTTCGCCGTGCGCGTGCGCGCCGAAGACCCGCAGGGGTTCGCTGCAACGCAGTCGTTCGAGATCATCGTGGCGGGCCAGGACGAGAACGCTGCGCCGCAGCTGCTTTCCCGCCCGCGCACCACCTTCGGTGCAGTAGGGCTCCCCTTCGCCTACAACGCCAACGCAACGGATCCAGAGCAGGGGGTGCTTGTCTATCAGCTCACACAGGGACCCGCCTGGTTGACCATCGACCCGACCACCGGCTTTCTCTACGGCGTCGCAAACGAGGCGGGTGCGTTCCCCGTGACGGTGCGCGTCGTCGATGCACATGGAGGCGAGGCGCAGCAGCAGTTCATGCTGCGGGTGCAGGATACAGGCCACTCTCCGCCCGGTACCGGTCCGCACCACATTCACCTGCCCTGGGTACAACGGTGATCGATTGCTTGCACAACAAACTTGCATGACGCCCAAGGCTTTGACGAGTTCGCTCCGCTATGTTATGGTATCTCACAGCAACAGCTGCCCGCGTAGCTCAGCAGGATAGAGCGAGGATCTCCTAAGTCCTAGGTCGCTGGTTCAAATCCAGCCGCGGGCGCTCTTTTTGCGCCTTTACCGGCAAGAACGCACCGCAGGGTTGCCCGATCAAAGCTCTTTGTGTCCTGGCGGTGCAACGCCGTTTTGCCGGCAGATTCATGAATGGAAGGATGTGCGTATGGCCACGGGGTTGGTCGTTCTCCTGGAAATTGCGCCAGGCCGTCGCGAGGAGTTTGTGGAGCTGGCACGCGCCCACGCACAGCGCTCCCTGGCGCTCGAAGAAGGCCGCTGCCTGAATTTTGAGGTCTACGTGCCCGTCGAAAGCGAAACGCAAGTGATCCTCGTCGAAAAGTATGTCGATGACGACGCATTGCAGGCGCACTGGGACTCGGCGCACATGGCGGCCTATCTGGCGCGCGTGAGCGACCTCATTGTCAGCCGAACTCGTTACCGCTGTCAGGTATAGGCACGGATGGAGTCTCCCTCCGATTTGGCTCAGCGTGAAATGCGCCTTACCGTCGCCGCTGTTTGGCCTGTGGTACACTTCCATCTATACTGCGCTACAGAAAATGTAGCAATGCTTTGATGGCAAAGCGCAAGCGATAGAGGAGAGCAAAATGACGACGACCAATGGTCATGGCGATACACAAAAGATTGAAAACGTGATTGTCGTGGGCAGCGGGCCGGCGGGCTTCACCGCCGGGCTGTACGCCGCGCGCGCCAATCTTTCGCCGCTGCTGATCACTGGCAATGAATATGGCGGCCAGGTCAGCATCACCTACGATATTGAGAACTACCCCGGTTTTCCGGAGAGCCTGAGCGGGCCGGAGCTCGTCGAGAAGTTTAAGGCCCAGGCGGAAAAGTTCGGCACGCGCGTCGAATTCGACTACGTCACCGAGCTTGTGCTCGACCGTCATCCCTTCCTCGTGCGCACCGACAGCGGCGCCGAATATCAGACCCGCGCCCTGATTCTCTGCACGGGCGCGCGGCCGCGCTATCTCGAAGTGCCCGGCGAGAAGGAGTTCACCGGCAAGGGCGTCAGCTATTGCGCCACGTGTGACGGCTTCTTTTTCCGCGGCAAGGATGTGATCGTCGTCGGTGGTGGCGACAGCGCTGCGGAAGAGGCGCTCTTCCTGACACGCTACGCCAGCCGCGTGCGCATCCTGCACCGCCGCGACAAGTTCCGCGCCAGCAAAATCCTGCAAGACCGCGTCTTCGCCAACGAGAAGATCGAGGTGATCTGGAACACCGTGGTGACCGAAATTTTCGGCGAAAACGGGACGGTCACCGGCGTCAAGACGCGCAACACTGTCACCGGCGAAATCGGCGAGCTGAAGACCGACGGCGTCTTCATCTTCATCGGCCACATCCCGAACAACGACCTCTTCCACGGCAAACTGGAGATGGACGAAGACGGCTATTTGATCACCGACCGCAAGATGCGCACCAACGTGCCGGGCGTCTTCGCTGCGGGTGAAATCCAGGACAAGGTCTTCAAGCAGGTCGCCACCAGCGTCGGCCAGGGGTGCGCCGCAGCGATGTCGGCGACGCGCTTCCTGGAGGAGCTGGAGGCCGGCCATGCCATCGACCTGCGCACCGACCCGCGAGAATTTATGACCCTGCGTGCAGCCGTCATGGCGTGATGGTGGATTCAGGCAACGAACTCTCCCCATCGGAGGCGCCCTCTCCTTCGGCGACGCAAGGGCTGGCGCGCTCGGCAAGTCTGCTGGCGCTCGGCAGCCTGGTCAGCCGGGCGCTCGGCCTCCTGCGCGAGATGGTGATTGCGGCGCTCTTTGGCGCCACCGGTCAGGTCAGCGCCTTCCGCGTGGCCGCGCAGGTGCCGACGCTGCTCTACGACTTTCTGGTCGGCGGCATGTTGAGCGCAGCGCTCGTGCCCGTGCTCAGCGACTACGCCCGCCGCGGCCGTCGCGAGTTCAGGCAGGTGGTCGCTGCGTTGGCGGCGCTCTTCGTTGTCTTGCTGACCGTCCTCGTCATTGCACTGGAGCTGACGGCGCCGCTGCTGGCCTCTCTCCTGGCCGGCGGCTTCCGCACCTCGGAGCCGGCGTTGTTGGAGCTTACCACGCGCTTAATCCGCTGGACTGCGCCGGTGGTCTGGTTTCTCTCGATGGCGGGCGTGATGATGGCGGTTCTGTATGCACAGCAACGCTTCACCGCGCCTGCGCTCGCCACCGCTGTCTTCAACCTGGGAATCGTTGTCGCCGCGCCGCTGCTTGCGCCGCAGATCGGCGTCTTCAGCCTCGCAGTCGGCCTCTTGCTGGGCAGCCTGGCGCAACTGGCAGTGATGACCTTCGATGCCCACCGCGCCGGCCTATTGAGTCGCCTGCGCATTGACCGGCGTCATCCTGCCCTACGACGCGTCTTTTGGCTCTATTTGCCGATCGCAGCGGGCATGGTTGTCAGTCTCTTTCAGGTGGGCCTAGATCGCCGTCTGGCCAGCGGCGCAGGCGAGCAGAGCATCGCCTGGATGGCCAATGCCACGACGTTGCAACAGATGCCGCTCGGGCTAATTAGCGTGGCGATCTCCCTGGCAGCGCTGCCGCAACTGAGCCGGCACTTTGTTGCAGGCGACGAACGCGCCTATCGTCAGACATTGGCGCGCGGGCTGCGTATGGTGTGGATGTTGGTCTTGCCGACAGCGCTGGCACTTTGGGTGCTGGGGACGCCGGTCACTCGTCTCCTCTTCGAGCGCGGAGCCTTCACGCCGGTCGACACCGAGCAAGTGGTGCGCGCGCTAAATATCTATCTGATCGGCATGCTTTTCGCCGCCGTAGACTTCCCGCTGAACTTCGCCTTCTATGCGCGCTTCAACACCTGGCTGCCTGCAGCGGTGGGTGCCATCAGTGTGCTGGTCTACACGGCCGTTGCGCTGACGCTGCTGCAGCGCATGGGTTTTCTCGGTCTGGTCTGGGCGGATACGGCCAAGCAGGCCGGTCACGCCGCCATCATGGTCTTCCTGCTCTGGCGGGTCGTCGGCCGACCGGGGGCACCGACGCTGGCCGGCTTCGCCCGGATCACGCTGGCCGGCGCTGCGATGGCCGGCGTAATGGTTGTTCTGGCAAGGCTGTTGGAGCGTTGGTCGCCCGCAGGCGCGGGTGGCGCACTGCTCACGGTGGTTGCAACAGGCGGCGTTGGCTTTGCGGTGTACGCCGGCGTGCTCTTTGCACTGCGGGCGCCGGAGGCGCACGCCGTCGCAGCGGCCGTCCGCTCTCGGATCGCATTTATTTAAAAATAGCGCAATACAATAATCTCTCGGTATAGCTTCACCCACCCTTTCTGCCTAGAAGTGCAAGGGGATAGGCCTAGCCGCCGTTGGGGCTGTATCGTTGAGATGGGCGCCTGCGAGTCGGTATAGAGCCTGACGGAGAGATCGTGCATGACGCTTTCTACGACCGAGGTTTTCGGTCCTGAAGGGAATAACGACGCTTGTTGAAAATCATCCTGAAACGGACATGGTGTACGTCCAACACTCGAAGGTGTGGGCGTCGCTTCCGAAGCAATTACGCCATAAGTTGTGCCGGACATCGAAGAACACAATCGTGTGATG
>JANWYX010000118.1 GCA_025055055.1 Caldilinea sp.
CCTTGTCGAGCATCTCCTGAATCGACTTTTCCGGGTGATTTTCATAACCGAACTTCAGGCCGTAATGGCGCAGCGTGTCGGCCATCCAGGCGCGATCGTTGCCGAGCAAGGCGCAGTTGCCGCCCATCACCGGCGCCCCTAGCTCGCGCGTCAGCCAGCAGGCTTTCTCGAACTCGGCGCGGGTGTTGCCGAACCAACCCGCCGTGCTGACGACCTGCATGCGATGGCGCACCAGCGTTGTGCGCGCAATGCGGATGTGTTCCCGCGTCGCCCAGGCGTAGTGGAGATGCGCCAACCAAATGTCGACGGCGGTGAAGCCCAGCCCGGCGATCTCGGCGATCAACGCGTCGAAGCGCCGGCTGTAGGTGATCAAGGGCCGAAAGTAGGCTTGCGTGGCCTCGTCGCCCTGCTTCCAGCCTTCGGTCATGTGGTAGTTGAGCTCTCGCGCCACATAGTTGGCGGACATAAATGAAATCGGAATCATGGGGCTATCCTTTGCTGTGTTGCATGTGGCTTGTTGGGTGTGAAGAGAATTTTTGGATCATTCTCATGCTTTGTGTTTTCAGGCACATGCGGCTGGGAGCCATATCTACGCGAATCGGCAAATACTCTGATTCAACGCCGTGAAGCCGCACTTGCCAAGGTTCTCACATTCTTCTTAAACCGTTATCGCCGCAGCCGCTCGAAATATTGCTTGCGGAATTTGGCGACCTTCGGTGCGATCACGACCTGGCAGTAGGGTTGCAACGGATTGCGCGCAAAGTAGCGCTGATGATACTCCTCCGCCGGATAGAAGGTGTCGAAGGGTTTCAGCTCGGTCACGATTGGGTTCGGCCACAGCCCTTGGCGCGTCACCTCCTCCATCACCTCCAGCGCCGTCTGCTTCTGCGTCTCGTCGTGATAGAGAATGATCGACCGATACTGCGTCCCCACGTCGGCACCCTGACGGTTGAGCGTCGTCGGGTCATGAATCGTGAAGAAAATACGTAACAGATCGCGATAATCGATCACCGACGGGTCATAGGTGATCTGCACCACCTCTGCATGGCCGGTGGCGCCGCTGCACACCTCGCGATAGGTGGGGTTCTTGACATGCCCTCCCGCATAGCCGGAGACGACTTGCTCCACGCCCTGCAGCTCGCTGTAGATCGCCTCCAGGCACCAGAAGCAGCCGCCGCCGAGTGTGGCGACTTCCAGGGTTTTCTGTTCGTTGCTCATGCGCTCGCTCCTCTCCTTCACTGTAAAGACCAAGACCTCGAAAAGCGGACGACCTCATCCCTCTCCTTCCTCCCTCTGCTCTTTCCACGCCTGCTTGAGCGCCAGCAGCGCAGCGCCGACCGCTGCATCCAGGTGAGGCGTGACGACCTCGGCGTGAGGCGCAACCTCTTCTAGCCGCAGCGTCAACAGATGACGCAACAGGTCGCCATGCGTGAGATTGCCCCCGGCCAAGACGAGTGGGAAGCGCTCGCGCTCCAGGCCCAACCCGCGGATCACCGTCTCTGCGCGCAGCGCCAGGTTGTCGGCGGCCCAGGCAAGGATGTGATAGGCGACCTCGTCGCGTTCGGCGGCGCATTCTTCGGCGAGGTGCGCCAGCGCAGCCACGTGCGCCCAGCCGCTCTGATTGTACGTCCAGGCGATCAGGTCGTTGACTTCCTTCAACTTCAGATACGCTAACACGCGAGTGGTCAGGGCTGTGGCCGGCCCGCAGCCGTCGGTCGCCGCCGTAATCGACTGCAGAATCGCTGCGCCAATGCTGAAGCCGCCGCCGGGATCGCCCAGGATCGGCCCCCAACCGCCGGCGCGTCGCCTGCGCCCCTGGCCATCCACGCCGAAGACGATCATTCCCGTGCCGCTGATGACGACGACGCCGTAGAGGTCGCCGCCTGTGCCGCTCGCCAACGCTACTGCGGCGTCATGATCGACGTAAGCGTAGGCATGGGGCAGCATCTCCGCCACCCATTGGCGGATTAACCGCACGTCCTCTGGCCTGCCGACGCCGGACATGCCCAAGCCGATCGCAGCCACCTCGGTCGGCTCAGCGCTGGCCTGGGAGAGCACCGTCACCACGGCTTCCGCCAGCCGCTCGCGCACGGTGGTGTGATCCACCGCGTTGATGTTGGTGGAGCCGACCGTGGCCGTGGCCAGCACGTCGCCTTCTTCATTGACGGCTACACAGCGGGTCTTCGTGCCGCCGCCGTCGATGCCTAGTATGATCATCTCTCCGGCCACTTCATAGAAGTTTTCTCGTGCAATGCCGGGGATAGGCGCTACAGGCTGCCTCTATATGAATCCACGATAATTTCCGCCCGGCGCAATTTTGCCCAGCACAACCGCCTTGCTTGCGCCTGTGCACACAGGAACGTTGCCCGGCAGCCCGTGCGCGCACAGATACGCCAGCAGTGCAAAGGTCAAAGCTTCTTTGGCGTCGGCGGAGAAGCCCAGGATGTCGTGTGGAACAACCGGAACTTCCCGTCCAAGCCGCATGGTCAGCCTTGCGCGCAACATCGTCATCAACACGGGATTGTGCACGCCGCCGCCTGCAACCACCACCTCGGCGATCGGCCCGGGCGCAAAACGAGCGTAGGCGTCTGCGATGGCGGCGGCCGTCAATGCCGTCACGGTGGCGACAAAGTCCTCCGGGCTTGCGCCGGTCGCCTCCGCCTCCATGCGCATCGCTTCCGCCAGTTGGACGGAGAAGAGTTCACGGCCCGTCGTCTTCGGCGGCGGCTGCTGAAAGTAGGGATGCGAGAGCCACTGCGTCAGGAGAGGTTCGATCACCCGCCCCTGGCCGGCAAGCCTGCCATCCCGATCGTAAGCCAGTTCGCCGTCGCTGGCAAACCGCGCGGCCCAGTCGATGAGCGCATTGCCGGGGCCGGTGTCGAAGGCCAGCGGCGCTGCGTCCAGACCCATCGGCGGCAGAAACGTCACATTGCCGATGCCGCCGATGTTTTGCACCGCACGCCAGCCGCCTTCGACGCCGTGAAGGCCGGACGGCGGCCGCAGCAGCAGCCAGTCGAAGATGCTTACCAGCGGCGCGCCCTGGCCGCCCACGGCCACATCCGCCGCGCGAAAATCGCCGATCGTCGTTACGCCTGTGCGTGCGGCGATCACCGCCGGCTCGCCGATCTGCAAGGTGCCGGTCACCCGCCCATCGCCGGCCACGTCGTGCCAAATGGTCTGTCCGTGGCTGCCGATGAGGTCGAGCCTCGACAATGGAAGACCGGCGTCCGCCGCCACGCGCTGAACCGCGTCTGCAAAGACTTCGGCGAGGCGGAAGTTGGCGCGACAGAGCTCGGCGGGCGTTCCTCGTCCGGCAAACAAGTCGAAGATCAGTGCCCGCTCCGCCTCCGGCCAGGGCAGGGTGGCGAAGGCGAGCATCTCCACACGCACGCCTTCACCCTGGGGTGGGGGCAGCCCTGTGATATCTGCGATCGCCACATCGACGCCGTCGGCGGAGGTGCCGCTCATCAGGCCGGCGACGCGCATCTTCACCTCAGCGCCTGCGTCAACGCTTCCGCCTGCGCCCGATAGTCGGCCATATGGATGACCTGATGGCTCAGGCGGGCATCTTCGGCAGCGAAGGCGAGCAGGTGACTTTCCAGCGAGACGCGCGCGGTGGTGAGCGGTGCAATCTCTCCACGCAACACGCGCACGAAGTCGCGCATGATGCCTTCGTCGCCTCCGCCGTGTCCGATTGCGCCCGTGTCCACGTGGATGGTTTCCGTCTTGCCGCCGTGGATGTTGATCTCGATCTCGCCCGGCTCCACCGCACGGGCGCGCAGCGTGCCCTTGGTGCCGTCGTAGCGCATCGAACGGTGCTCCTGGTTGGAATGGCCGTGCATGACCAGCGTGACCGAGGCGCCGTTCTCCAGCTCCATCAACACCGTCTGATGGTCGACAACGTCGTTGTCGCAGCGATAGACGCAGCGGCCGTAGGGTCCGGTCTCAATCGCATGTTTGCGTCCGGCGCGGCTGACGTCGGGCGAGATCGTGATGAAAGGCCAGATGTTGGGGGCGTCCGGGTCCAGGCCGGCTGCGGCCAGGCGCAGACGCGCATCGGGGAGGGTGCGCTCGTAGTCGAGATAGATGGCGATGGCCGAGAAGGGACATTCCGACTCGATCGGGCAGCCGTCGGTGCAGCGCGCCGGAATTTCCGGCCCGGCGTTTTCGCTGCGGAAGTGAATCAGCGAGCCGACCGAAGAGAGTCGCACGACCGGCTGCTTGAGATTCCAAACCAAAATGTCGAAGTCGTGGCAGCACTTTGCGAGAATCATCGGGCTGGAAAGGGCCTTATTGCGCCAATTGCCGCGCACAAAGCTATGCGCCATGTGCCAGTAAGCGACGTTTTCGCGGTGCTCCACGGTGACGATCTCGCCGATTACGCCTGAGTCCAAAATCTCGTGCAATTTGCGCCAGAAGGGTGCGTAGCGCAGCACATGGCAGATTTGCAGCACGCGGCCGGTGCGCTCCGAAGCCTGCACCAGGCGGACGCAGCCCTCCAGTGTGTGCGCCATCGGTTTTTCCAACAGCACGTCGTAGCCCGCCTCCATGGCCGCAATGGCCGGCTCAACGTGCATCTGATCCTGCGTGGCGATGATGGCGCCGTCGGCCAGTTGTCCGGCGGCGATCAAATCCTCCCAGGTGACGAAGCAACGGCTGTCATCGATGTCGTGCGCCTCGGCCAGGCGCTGCCGTCGGATCGGATCCGGTTCGGCCACGCCGACAATGCGCACTTCATCCGGATGGCGCAGCGCATACGAAGCATACACATTGGCTCCGCGCGAGCCGGCACCGATGACGACCAATTCAACCGGTTTCGACATCATTCACCTTCCTTCTCTCGTTCGTTTGCCTGTCGCCAGGCGGCTTCCAACAACGCGATGCTCTTGGGCATGGCGGTCTCCGCCGCTTCATGCCCCTCCATCTCTATGGAGACGTAGCCGGTGAAGCCGGCGTCCAACAGGATGCGGAAAATGCGCGCGTAGTCCAGGTCGAGCGTGTAGACCGTGCCGCCACCCGGATAGGTCTTGGCGTGGGCCAACCAGACATAGGGAGCAACCTTCTCCATCGCTGCGTACATGTCCGGCTCAAAATAAAAGTTACCCATGTCCAGAATGGCGCGCAACCAGGGCGAGTCGACGCTGCGAAGGATGCGCAGCATACCGTCGGCGGTGGTGGTCAACCCCCAGTGATTTTCCAGCAGCAGCATCACCCCGCGACGCTCGGCGTGCAGCAGACATTGCTCGATGGCGTCGATGCACCAGCGAAAACCGTCGTCTAGCGTGTAGCCTTCCCACGGCTCCACCCAGCCGCGCGCGGCGATCAGCTCCGAAAAGGGCGCTCGCTTGCGGAAGCCGCCGGAATTGATGCGAATCGAGGGGATGCCCAGCTCATACGCCAGGTCGATGCAATGCAGCGTGTGTTCGATCTCGCGGCGTCGCTCTTCTTTCTCGGCCCAGACAAAATCCTGATGGATGCTCAGGTTATAAAGGTCAAGACCGAGCTGGAAGGCGCAACGCTTCAGCGAGCGCAGATACGCAGGCTCCTCCGACGCCATCTGGCGATGGAGCAGCTCGACGCCGGCCAGCCCCAACTGCGCAGCGGCTTCGAGCACCTGCTCTAACGGCGTCACCTCCGGCGTGAAGTGCCAGTAGGAATAGCTGGATGTTCCCAGACGCAATTTCGTCATGTTCTCCTCTCTTTGCAGTTGACTCCGCCCTTGGGCGCCTGGATTCACCGATACAAGGTCGGGAGTACGTTTTCCGGTGTCACCGGCTCTCCCCTGCGCGCCGACTCATAGGCAGCCAGCGCCACCGCCAACGCAGCCAGGCCATCCTCTCCCGTGATGGAAGGCGTGCGCTCGCTGCGCACCATGTCCACAAAGTCCACCATCAATCCCCGATCGATGTCGCTGCCGTAGCTCACCCACTGCGTCTTGCCCGTCGCGTTCGACGCCACGGTGACATATTGGTGCAACGCGTCGAGGTAGATTACGCCGCGCTCTCCCACTACTTCGATCTTTACGTCCCCCCAGACAGGATAACTCGGCGGACGCGACCAGCTCGTGTCGAGTGAACCGTAGACGCCGTTGCTGAGTGTAAAGGAGAGCAGGCCGGCGTCGTCGATGCCCAGGCCGGGATGCAGCAGGCTGTCGCCCACCTCGGCGTAGACCTCCGTCACTTCAGCGTTCCAGAACCAGCGCAACAGGTCGATCACATGCACGGTGTGGTCGATCACTGCGCCCCCGCCCGCCAGCTCCGGATCGATGAACCAGCCGCCCGGCATCGAGCCGTGGTTCGTGCAGTTGACGGCAAAGACTTGTCCCAGCTCGTCGGCATCGAGCCTTCGTTTCAGCTCTTGAATCGATGGGGCAAAGCGCACGGGAAAGGCGATCTGCAGCCGCGCGCCGGCCGCAGCGCAACGATCGATCATCGCCTGTGCGTCGGCAAGGGTGGCGGCGATGGGTTTCTCACAGAGAATGGCATGAACTCGATCCACCGCTAACTCGACCATCGGACGGTGCAAGGCATTCTCGCTGCAAACGATGACGGCGTCCGGTTCGACGTCGAGAAGTTGCTCTGCGCGCTCATAGCGACGCACGCCCAGCCGCTTCGACCACTCTGCCGCCAGCGTCGGGGAGCGGTCCCACATTCCGACGACTTCAACGCCCGCCATCTTGCGCAAATTGGAAGCGTAGCTGACGGAATGCATGTGGGCAACGCCTAGAAAGCCGATGCGAACTTTCCTTTCGCTCATGGCGTCATCCTCCGAACTCTTTCAGTGCAACGGGCCGGCCGCTGCGCATCGATTCGATGGCGGCCAGAGCGGCGCGCACCGCTTCCAGGCCATCACGCGCAGTCACGACCGGTTGCGCGCGGCCTGCGATCACGTCGATAAAGTGAGCCAGCTCTGCGTAGTAAGGTTCATCTTCTGCCGCAACGGGGCTGCCGGCGAGGCGTTGCAGACCGCGTTCCTCGTCATAAAATTCCGCCAACAACGGCGGACGATCCAACGAATCCCACTCGATGAGCCCTTGGTCGCCGGCGACTTCGACGCGCGTGCGAAAGACGCCGCGCGGATGCGCCCAGCTCACCTCGATGAAACCGATGGCGCCGGAGGCAAAACGCAAGGTGATCTGAGCGTGGTCTTGGTAGGGGCGGCCGGCGAAGGTCAGCCCGCGCGCAAAGACGCGTTCGATCTCTCCGCAGCACCAGCGCGCAAAGTCGATGTCATGGACGCCGACGTCGAGCGCGACGCCGCCGCTTTGGGCGAAGTCGGCGTAGTGACCGGCGGAGAACTTCGCACCCGGCCGGGGAAATGCGCCGCAGCGCGCGCTGCGATAGACGGCCGGCTTGCCGATGGCGCCGGCGTCGATGCGCTCCTTGACGCGGCGATACATCGGGAAAAAACGCACCACCTGCGCCGGGAAGAGCATGACGCCGGCGCGCTCGCACACCTCCACCATCTCACGCGCATCGGCGAAGTGGCGCGCCAGCGGCTTTTCGCAGATGATAGCCTTGCCGGCGTCCGCAGCGGCCAGCACGAGCTCCTTATGCGTGGAGGCGGGCGTGCAGATATCGACGACATCCACGGCAGCCAGCAGCGCCTCCAAAGAGGCAAAGACGCTTCCGCCGTAACGCTGCGCTGCACGCGCCGCCGCCTCCGGTACAAGATCATAGTAGCCGACGATCTCGACGCCCGGCATGCGTCGCCAGCCTTCGAGGTGAACGTCGGCGATGGAACCTGTTCCAATCACGCCTATTTTTTGCATGGTTCAAACCGTAACCTTGAGGATAAAGCTCATTCGTGAAGAGGTTCGTCCTATCATCGGTCATCCCGGGATCCATTTGGGCGGCGTCAACGCCGAGGTGCGCCGGCGCAGCCAGAGGAAACAGATCGCGCTGCTCAGCGCCAGCCCTGCGCAGACGATAAACAGCGTTTGGAAGCCGGCGACCTGCACCAACATCCCGCCGGTCAAGCTGCCGGCAAGCTGGCCAACCACGCCCGCCATATTGAAGAGGCCGCTATTGCGACCGCGCTGTGCCTGGCCGCCGGTTTCGGCGGCCAGAGTCATCGACGCCGCGGTGTAGCTGCCGAAGCCGAAGCCGCGCACAAGTTGAACGCCGATCAGCGCAGGCAGGCTCGCCGCCAACAGCAGGTAGCCGATCTGCACCAGCGCAATACCCACGCCGCCGGCCGCCAGCACCGCTGCGCGCCCGATGACATCCGAAAGCGCGCCGCTGAGCACCATCGCCGGCATTTCGACGACGGCGGCCAGCCCCCACAGGCTGCTGATGGCCGCCTTGCTGTAACCGAGGGCGCTCATGTAATTCGGCCACATCGAAGTGGAGGCGATATGCGCCATCGTCCACAGCGCCACGCCGGTGAGAAAAAGCAGCGGCAGGCCCGATGGGCGGCTTTCGGCTGTGGACGCAACTGCAGAGAGAGTTTCTGATGGAGGCGTCTCATGCAAGCCGAGGGCCACGAGGGCGGCGACGAGATAGAAGCCCCCACACACCAGAAAAAGGAAGCTGAAGCCGAAGATGTCTGCCAGCCAGCCGCCTCCAAACGCGCCTGCAGCGAAGGCTAGCGAGCCAAGTCCACGGAAAAGCCCCATGCTGCGCCCTTTGTGCCTCGAAGCGTCGAGTGCGTCGCCCATCAACGCCAGGCTCAAGGTCGCTACGCCGGCCATGCTCACGTCGTTGAGGAGCCGCGCCAGCCAGGCCATCGTCAGATCGCCGGTTGCGCTGAGCCAAACGTAAGCAAGCGCAACGCCGGCCAGTGCAGCGACGAACAGCCGTTTGCGCGCCTGCAGCCAATCGGCCAGCCAGCCCCAGGCCGCGTTGCCGGCGAGCATGGCGACCATGGCGGTGGTGATGATCAGCGAGATCGACGCAAAGGTGGCGCCCAGTTCTTGTAGATAGAGGGTGAACAGCGGAGAGCTAATACCGATGGCGACCAAAGTCAAAAGGTTGATTGACGTCAGAAGTCGATAATTGTTCATTGTCGCAATAGGAGCCGGTGTTGTCCACCGGCTCCATCTCCTCATTCGCTCGGTTGGCCGGGCGCCGGCGTCATCATGTTGAACGATGAAGCGCCAACATCCGGCGTTGCAAGAAAACTTGACCCGCTTACTGCTTGGGCTGCAGGCGGCCGGTCAGCAGCAGCACGATGACGAACGGATCGTTGTAGGTGCCGTTCTGATAGACCGGGTCGCCGTCCGGCGGCCAGCCGGTGACGCGGATGTCCGGCGCCGGGTTGTTGCCGTAGCGCTCCCACAGCGGAATCTGGGGCAGCAGCTCGTTGTAGGCCAGCGCTAGGTCGTTGATCACCGCCTTCTGCGCTTCGAGGTCGTTGCCGGCGCCCGAGGCCACCACCATCGCGCCCAGGTCCACCTCGCCGAGCACATCGGTCTGCTGCACCAGCGGGAAGGAGATGCCGGGCTTAGACGGATCGCCGACGCCCGAAATCGCCTGATTGTACGGCGTGCGCAGGTTGGTGTTGTACGAGAAGTGGGGATGCGGGTTGCCGGCGCCCCAGTGGCGAATGGCCATCTCGAACTTGCCATCCTGGACGTCAATGTCATGCTGCGTGAAGGTGATGCCGCGGAAGGCAGTCTTGACGCCGAAGTCGGTGAGCTGTTGTGCCAGGTTTTCGGCGGCGGCCGACCAGTCGGCGAACTCGGCGGGCGCGGTCAGCTCAAACTCCATGCGCTTGCCGGTCTCATCCTTCCAGACGCCGTCGGAATCGCGCGTCCAGCCCAGGCCGGTCAGAATTTCAGCTGCCTTGTCGCGATTGAACTCATATTTGTTGAGGCGATTGAGCGTTTCTTCGGTCAGCCAGAGGGGCACTAAGTTGTCGGAGAAACCGACCATATTGATGACGGCCTTGCCGGATTCGCCCAGGGAAACGACGCCGTTTTCATTGCGGTCGATGGCGTAGGCCAACGCCTGGCGCACCTCTTTGCGATCAAACGGCGCCACTTTGTGGTTCAGATAGAGCGCCGGGCCGTTGTAGTTCGGCGCGCGAATGATGCGATAGCCCTTGGCAATGAACTCGCGCTCGGTGGCGGGCGGGAAACCGTGCGTGGCGTAGTCGATGTCTCCGGCCAACACCAGCGGCGTCACAACCGGCGTCTCGCCGTTGTAGTTGACCAGGCGGTCGAACTTCACCCAATCGGCCATGAAGGAAGTCGGCACCTTGTTCAGAATCATCTGGGACTCGGTGATGCTGGCCGGATCGATCTTGTACGGGCCGAGCACGACCATATCCTCCGGGCGGAACTCGTTGAAGGCGTTGAGCAGATCTTTCCACTCCTGATCCTGCGGCGTCTTGCCGGCGGCCACCAGCTCGTTGACGCGCTGCGCCCACTCGCCATAGACCGAGGAGGCATGGATATAGCTATCGCGCAGGAGACGGCGTGGAGCCACGGAAGAGGGGCTGCGCAGAATGAAGTCGACGGTCGTGTCGTCCACCGCCACAACGTCGGACAGATGATCGGTCCAGGCGACGGTGTTCTGCAGACGATAGATGGCGAACGTGTCGACGACGTCTTTGGAGGTGTAAGGGCTGCCGTCGCTCCAGACGGCGCCCGCGGGCAGCTTGACGCGCAAGGTCACATCGTCGACCCACTCCCACGATTCGCCGGCAATCGGCATCCAGCTTGCATCCGCCCACATATAATAAAAGAGCGGCGGCTCCAACAACGCCTGATAGGGCGATCCGTTGAAAATGCCGTTCGTCACAAATGTGTTGAAGTGACCGGTGGGGGGGACGGAATAAGGCCAGGCGATGTGCATCTCGGCCACCGCCGGCGCTGCGGCCTCGCCCGGAGCGGCGGACGGCGCTGCGGCCGGAGCAACGCAGGCGGAGATGACCAGCGAGAGCACCAACAAGAGTGCAAACCATTTTGTCGTCTTCATACTGCTTCTCCTTGAAAAATTGAATGTGAAAAACAACAGACGCATCCGAACTTGGCGTCACCGGCGAGCGCTCGAAGTCGATTTCTGATGCGCCGACCCAATGACCACCGCCAAGCAAGTGCTTGTATTCTCCTCCGCTTCGCCTCCTTTCCAATCAACGTTGATTGATGCGAACTACGATGACAAGCGCAGTGAGAAATACAAATGCGATCGCCACCGTAAAGAGCGTGATAACATGCTCCGCCGATCCGGGCGTCACGATGAAGAGCAACGGAACCCCTGTCACCAGCATCAACGAGCCGATCAGCAATCCGGCGCGCACGATCTCGCGGTTCATCGCCTAGACCAGCAAGGGAACGTGCTCGTGCTTGCGCACCGGGCAGGCCACGCGTCCGCCGACGTCGAGCGGCTCCAACGGGGGGACGCGCTGATCGCACTCGCCGGGCACGAAATACGGGCAGCGCGGATGAAAGGTGCACCCTGACGGCAGATTGAGCAAGCTGGGGATCTCCGCCTCGCGCAGCTCGATCTGCCGCTTACGATGGGCCAGCTCTGGGTCCGCTTCCGGCACCGCCGAGAGCAACGCCTGCGTGTAGGGATGGCGCGGATCGGTGATCAGCCGCTGTGTCGGTCCATCTTCGACGATGCGCCCCAGGTACATCACGGTAATGCGTCCCGTCCAAGCGAAATATTTGGCCAGCGCCAGGTCATGCGTAATGAACAGGAAGGTGACGTGAAATTGCTCCTTAAGCCTCGCCAACATGGTCAGAATGCTCACACGGATCGAGACATCGACCATCGAGACCGCCTCGTCGGCGACGATGAACTTCGGCTCGACCGTCAGCGCCCGCGCCACGGCCACGCGCTGGCGTTGCCCTCCGCTCAACTGGTGCGGATATTTGTCGATCATGTCGCGCGCAGGCGTCAGATCGACGACCTCGAGGAGCTCTAATGCACGCGCCTCGGCGCCTGCCCGATTCTTCACCTTGTTGTGGCGCAGCAGCGGCGCCGTGAGAATTTGTCGCACCGTCTGCGTCGGATTGAGCGATGCATACGGGTCTTGATGGATGATCTGCACCGATTGCCGATACCGTCGGAAGCCTGCGCTGTCGAGCTCCTTGATGTTCTTGCCCTCGAAGAGCACTTCCCCTGAGGTCGGCTCCAGCAGGCCGGCAACCATACGCCCCGTCGTGCTCTTGCCGCAGCCGCTTTCTCCCACCAGGCAGACCGTCTCGCCCGGCTCGATGGCAAAGGAGACGGAATCGACGGCGGTCACCGTTTCTTTGCCTTTACCGAACTTTTTGGTAAGATTGCGCACTTCCAGAATCGGAGCCATCAAGACACCGCCTCTTCCTCTGCGTTGAAAGAGATGGCTTGGAGCACGCTGAGCACGCCGCGATGGAGCGGATTGCGCTGCAGCTCTTCCTCGACTGCGCGCCAATGCCAACAAGCAGCCGTGTGTCCGGGCCCCACCTCCTCCAACTCCGGCTCCTCCAACTTGCAGCGGTCGGTGGCGAAGGCGCAGCGGGGATGGAATTTACAGCCGCTTGGCAGGTCGATCAGGTCGGGCGGAGAGCCGGGGATCGAGAAGAGCTGCTCAAACCCGCCCGTGACCGTGGGTACGGCGCGAATCAGACCGAGCGTATAGGGGTGCCGCGGTCGATAGAAAATGTCCTCAGAAGCGCCCAACTCCACGATGCGACCGGCGTACATCGTCGCCACGCGGTCGGCCAGCTCTGCGGCGATGGCCAAGTCGTGGGAGATGAAGATCATGGTGAAGCCCTGATCCTCCTTCAGCTTGCGCAACAACTTAATGATTGTGCGTTGCGTGATGATGTCTAGCGCAGTGGTCGGCTCGTCGAGGATCAGCACCTGCGGGTTGAGCAACAGCGAGAGCGCCAGCAGGACGCGTTGGCGCATGCCGCCGCTCAACTCATGCGGGTAGGCATCGATCACACGTTTTGGGTCGAGCTGGACGAATTCGAGCAACTCCACCAGGCGTCGGCGCACTGCTTCTTTGTCATGCCAGCCGTGCGCCTTGGCGGTGTCCCACGCCTGCGCCCAGATTTTGAGCACGGGATTGAAGGCGTTGAGCGCAGCCTGGAAGACCATTGCGCAGTCGCGCCAGCGGAACTCGCGCATTTCGTTGCGGTCGAGCTTCAGAATATCGACTTCGCGTCCATCGCGACGGTAGAGGATCACCCCCGGCGAGATCTGGGCGGTTTCGGGCAACAGTCGCACGATCGCCAGCCCCAACGTCGTCTTGCCGGAGCCGCTCTCGCCGATCAGCGCCAGACTTTCCCCGGCGTGAAGGTCGAGCGTGACGTTGCGCACCGCCTGCACTTTGCCACGGCGGGTGGCATAGGAAACATGCACATTTTGCAACGACAGCGGCGCTTTTCCATTCTGGTGTTCATCCATCTGCCAGTCCAGCTTCCCCTTGGTCATGCTTTCCAGTCCTATCCTTCATCAGGCCATGGTGCGCAGCCGCGGGTTGAACGCCAGCTCCAGCGAGCGCGTCATCGTGATCACCGAAAGCTGGAAGACGGCGATCGCCAAGATCGGCATCATGATGCGCCACATGGCGTCACGGAAGAAGATGGCGCCCTGCGTCCACGCCAGGCTGATCATCACGCCCCAGTTGCTGCTCGACACCGGCACCAGCCCCAGCAACACCAAGCCCACCTGTGTGTAGACCGCTGCAGTCATGGCCAGCGTGAAGCTGATCACGATGTAGGTCATCATGTTGGGCACCAGCTCGCGGAAGATGATGTGCCCGGCGCCGAGATCGAGGGCGCGCGCCGCCTCGACAAAGTCGCGCTCCTTCAGCGAAAGCGCCTGCGAACGCACGGCACGCAACAACGCCGGCCAACTGAGCAATCCCAAAAAGACTCCTAACAAAGTTAGGTTGTCCAGCTTGATAAACGCAGCCAACACTGCAAGCAAGGGGAATTGCGGAATCGTTAAAATAATGTCGGTAAAGCCCATGATGACGCTGTCCACTGCACCGCCTGCGAAGGCGCTCAGCGTGCCGAAGGTGACGGCGATAAAGGTGGACAAAAACGCGGCGACGGCGGCAACATAGATCACGTCTTTTCCACCGTGAACGATCTGGGAAAAGATGTCTCGGCCTTGATGATCGGTGCCGAACCAGTGCTCTGTCGACGGGGGCTGATAGATTTTATCGAGCTTGGTTTTGGTGTCGAGCGGCACGAAAAACGGCCCCACCAGCGCCATCAACAGGATTGCAAGGGTGACCAAAAAGCCGATGAAGCCGGCCTTGTTGTAGGTCATGAGTTTCAAAGTAGTGCCCAGCCAACGGAGGGGGCCTCGAATAATGTCCATCGTTCACGCTCCAATCCACGTTTGCGCCTCAACCCACCTTGATACGCGGGTCGAGCCAGCCGTATAGGAAATCCGCGAGCAGATTGGCGAAGATCACCGACATGGTGATGATCAAGAACACGCCCTGCATCACCGGATAATCGCGCGCAGCGATGGCGCCGCTCAGCACGTAGCCGATACCCTGATATTGAAAGATGGTTTCGATCAAAAACGACCCGCCGACGACGAAGCCGATGGCGATGGTCAGCTGCGTGAAGAGAGGCAGCGCAGCGTTGCGCCCCACGTAAGCGGTCGTGATGCGCCAGTCTTTCAATCCGCGCGCCCGCGCTACGGTAACGAAATCCTCACCGAGCGTGCCGATCGTGCTGCCCTTCATGCTGAGCATCCAGGTCCCAACCGTCGTGAGAACGTAAGTAACGATGGGCAAGAAGGCATGAAAGAGCGCGTCGTACAGAAATGCGAACGTAAAGGAAGGCGTAACTCCTGGAGATAACGTGCCGCGCATCTGCGCAATCGGCAGCACCTTCCATTGCACGCCCAGCCACACCACCAGCAGAATTCCGATAAGATAATTGGGAATCGAACTAACCACCGAGGCGAAGATGGTTAAAATATGGTCAAGCAATCCCTCGCGGCGATAGGCCATCATCAGCCCGAGCAAGATGCCGACGGTGAAGCTCAAGATCAGACCGATGCCCACGCTGAAGATCGTCCAAGGCAGAAAACGCGCAATGATCGAGGTCACCGTCGTGCCGGGCGAGGTGATGGAAACGCCCAAATTGCCGCGCAACAGATTGAGCAGATAGTCGAGATATTGCTTCCAGAGCGGCGCATCTAAATCGATGGCAAAAAGCGCCGCCGCCTGCATGCGCGCATTTTCATAGTCCATGCCCTGCGTCTCGATCAGACGGGCAATGTATTGTTCGATCGGGTTGCCAGGCAGCAGGCGAATCAAAAAGAAGATGATCGTGCTCACCACCCACACGGTGAAGAGCGCTTTGGCGACGCGACGCACGTAGAAGTTGTCGGCGACGCGCCGGAGGCCTTTGACTGTCGATACATCGCTGCGTATTCTGCCTTGGCTTTCCGGCGCCATGGCGGATGTACTCGATGTGCTCATAGGCTGATCGTCCGTAAGTTTTCTAAGCAGTCGCCTGAGAAAGAAAACCATCGATGGTCAGACGCCTCGCCGCCTGCCCAAAGAGCGCCAACATTCTGCACAAGCGCGTCTGCGCACCCAACGGTAGAAACCCAATTGCGTGCCGCGTCAGAGCGCAGCCACATCTATGGCCTCTACAACACAATCATTTGTCGCCGAACGATAAAAAAGCGTAACACAACTGTTAAACCTATGTCAACCGGACATGAGTTCACAGTCAATCTTAAAACAATCAAATATAATCATAAAACAATCACGCAGTTGCAACTATAGCATAGAAAATGGGCGCAGTCAACCATGTTTTTATGGCCTTTTCTCACAAATTTTTTTAGACATTCTTGACAGGACATGCAGATTCACAAACAGCTGGTCCTCAAACCAGGCGGGACGGGCGGCTTCCACCGGTCTTATACGGTCATGTTTTATGTCAAATCGCAAGGAGAACAAAAGGGTACGATTGCTTGCCGTTCCTTGCAAGTTGATTGCAAGTTTGGATAGTTGCAGAAAGGTCTATGTCGAGGTTACTGAGCGAGAGGGGGCAAAAGATGAAAACTACAAATGCAATGCGCCATGAGGCCTACTCCAATACCTCGACTTTATCGGCTAATAGGTCGGCGCGAAAGGTGCGTTCCTCCGCCGCATCGAATAAGATGACGATTATCGCTTCGGGGCCTTCACCTTGAATCTGGGTGATCACGCCTTCACCGAAGCGCACATGCCGCACGCGCTGACCGGGCTTCAACACAACGGCGACCGCAGCCTCTGGAGAAGAAGCGGAAGAAGCTGTGCGCAACTGCAAGGCAAGGTTCGCCTCGCGATCGCGCCATGCGGCCGCCAGGGTCTCCAGCATCTGTTCCGGGTCTTTGGTCAGGCGGCTGCGCAATTGTTCGGCGCGGCTGCGTGCGGCCGCCAGCGCAGGCATCCAGCGAGCCTTTTCCTCCGCCGGCCGGTCGCTTTGCGCCAGAGAGCGGCCGGCGCGCGCCAACACGCCGATCAGGCCCTCGATCTGCTTGACGGGGTCTTCATGGAGGTCGATGGTCGCCAAGTGGACGCCATGCTCCCGACAGAGTTCGGCGCGGGTGCGTTCGCGCGCCTCCTCCTCTAGAATTTCCAGATCGCTCTTACGCCCTTGCCCCTTGGCCGTCAATCCCTTGAAGCGCACGGCGACCGAGATCTCCGGATAAAACTTGTCGAGCTTGAGGCGACGATTAGTGGAAGGGTTGACCAGCCAGGCGGGGCTAACGTTGTCTTGCTCGGCAAATCCCTCGAAGATGCGCGCCAAAGCCTCTCGCCAGGCGTTGAGGGTGAAGTAGGTCTGCATCATTGTGGGCTACAGCTCGGTCGATGTGAGCAGATCACCGAATGTGGCGTGTCTAAGATTTCACCTGACGCCATCGTTCGCTTCATCATGATTCAATTGTACAGCAGAGCTCCGATTTTTCGGTATTCGCAAGAGCGCCGAGTTTCTTGTCCCTCTTGCCGTCAACACACCTCTTCTCACATCAACAATCGCGCGCCTGCAATGAGTGTGAGGACCAGCGCCATCAGCTCGAACGCCTGCTGATTGATGTGCCGGATCAACACGCGGCCGGTGAGCGCGCCGGCGATCGCCGCCGGCGCCAGCGCCAGGCTTAGGGGCAACGAAGCGGCGTTGATCAGCCCCAAACTGTAGGAAAAGGGCACTTTGAAGAGGTTGAGCACAAAGAAATACCACGCCGCCGTCCCCATAAAGATGTATTTGGGCAGACGCATGGCCAGCAGATAGATGATCATGATCGGCCCTGCGGCGTTGGCGACCATCGTTGTAAAGCCGGCGCTGACGCCCGTGATGCCGGAAAGGAAAGGCTGGGGGCGCATCTCAGCCGCGAGCGCGACCAACGCCTGGGTGCGCAGTCGTCGCCAAAAGTGAATGGAGACGATCGCCACCAGCACGGCGCCGATCAGCCGCTGCGTCATCACGGCGTCGATGCGATCCATTACAAAATAGCCTGCCACGATGCCCACTGCGGCCCAGGGAAAGAGGCGCAACAGATGCGGCCAGCTCCCCTGTCCCCAGTAACTGACCACAGCCACGACGTCCGCAGCAATGAGGATCGGCAGGACGATGCCTACCGACTCGCGGGCGGGCAGCGCGCTGGCGAAGATCGCCACGGCAAAGACGCCCAACCCGGCCACGCCGGTCTTCGAGATGCCGACTAAATACGCGCCGACCACAGCCAAAACCCACTGCCAGAGAGAAAGGGAGGAAAACAATTCAGTCAAGGAAGGTCTCTTTCATGATGACAGGTTGGATAACACATCGCAGAGACACAGAGAACCCAGAGCTGTTGCGAACGGGCGACCGTGCAGAAGCGTCTGCGCTCTCGGCGTCTCCTCGGCATGTTCTTTGCCGTAAAGCCGCCGGCCTTCAAATTCCACCGGCCAATTTGGCATACACCGGCGCCAGCGCCAGATAGCTCTCGGTGAAGAGCGCCAACAGTTCTTCATACCGAGCGTGATGAGACGGATTCGGTTCGATCTCCTGGACAACTCGACTGCGTTGAGCCGCAATCGACCAATCATAAAGCCCGACGCCGACGCCCGCTGCCACCGCCGCCCCCCAGCTTGTCGCTTCGCCGGTCAACTCCAACACGTGGATGGGCAGACCGAAGACGTCAGCCAGGATCTGCGGCCAGAGACGGCTTCGCCCCCCGCCGCCGATCAGCCGCAACACATCGATGCCCGGCGTCTGCTCGCGCAAGCTGTCGAGAATTTGGCGCAGACCGAAGGCGACCCCCTCCAGCACCGCGCGCGCCATCTCCGCCTTGGTGTGCGGCATCGCCAGCCCGATGAAGGCGCCGCGCGCCTGCGGGTTCCACCACGGGCTGCGCTCGCCCATCAGATACGGAAGAAAGAGAAGGCCGCCCGCCCCCGGCTCGACCGTCGCCGCCGCAGCGTCGAGATCGAAGTCGCCGTCCGCCAGCGCCTTCCATGCCCATTCGCGCGCGCCGCCGGCGAGCTGCATCACCCCCATCGGCGCATAGCGCTCAGGATGGACGTGATGAAAGGTCATAGTGCGCTGTTGAGGGTCTGGGGCCGGCGCCAGCGTGCTGACGCTGATCCAGGCCGACGTTCCAATCACGCAGTAGGCCGAGCCCGGCTCAATCACGCCGGCGCCGACGCCGGCGCAGCTGCCATCGCCGCCGCCGATGACGACCGGTGTGCCGGGCGCCAGGCCGGTCGCCTGCGCCGCCTGTGCGGTCACCCGCCCCACCACCGTCGGAGATGGATGCGGCGTCGGCAACTGCTCGACGCGCAGATCGAGGGCGTCCAGAAAGGGACGATGCCACCGACGCTCCGTCAAGTCAAAGAGCAGCGTGCCCGAGGCATCGGAATAGTCGGTGGCGAATTCGCCGGTGAGACGATGAACGATGTAATCCTTCGGGACGAGAAACTTCGCTGCCTGCGCATAAATTTCAGGTTGATGGTTGCGCACCCACAGAATTTTCGGCGCCACATATGCAGCGCTCGCGCGATGGCCGCAGTGCAAATAGACCTCGTCGGCGCCGCAGCGGACGGCGACGAAGGCCGCCTCCTCCTGGGCGCGCTGATCGGCCCAGATGATGCAGGAGCGCAGCGGCTCTCCGGACGCCGTCACCGGCAAGCAGCCCATCATCATGCCGCTGAAACCGACGACCGCAATCTCCTCCGCTGGGATACTCGCCTTGCTCAGCAGCTGTTGCGAGGCGCTGCACACAGCCTTCCACCAGGACTGCGGGTTCTGCTCCGCCCAATTGGGGTGAGGATAGTGCGTCTCATACGCTGCAAAGGCGCTTTCGACCAGACGCCCCTCCGCATCGAAAAGGGTGGCCTTGTCGCCCGATGTGCCCAAGTCGTGGGCGAGAATGTACTTTCCCGTCATAGCGTTCCTGCCCCTCTGTGAAAGAGCCTTCGCAAAATCTGCGTAATCGAGACTTTTGATTTGCGTTGTGAAACAGGGCGATTTGCTTTACTTTCTGCTTGCAAACATCCCATATCTGTGATACATTAGCCTTAGTTGGGTATAACAACTTCCGACCTCTTCTTCAACAGCGAGTATTATCATGATCCATACTGCGGCAGAACTGCAACTGGAGCAGGCTCTCAATCACTTTGATCCCGTGGTGCGCCGCACTGCCCTGAAGCAACTTCTCGAGAACCATCCGGAGCCCCCTGCCTGGCGCGGGGTCGCCAACATGCACTGCCACACCTTTTTTTCCTTCAACGCCTACGGCTATTCCCCGACCGGGCTGGCGTGGCTGGCGCGACGCGAAGGCATCGACCTAATGGGTATCGTAGACTTTGACGTGTTGGACGCAGTCAGCGAGTTTCTCGACGCCTGCGATCAGGTCGGTGTGCGCGGCAGCGCCGGTATTGAGACGCGCGTCTATGTGCCGGAGTTCGCCCTGCGCGAGATCAACTCCCCCGGCGAGCCCGGCGTGCTCTATCACATGGCCATCGGCTTCACCGAGACCGACGTCCCTCCTCCTGCACAGGCAATTCTCAACGAACTGCGCGGCCAAGCGGCGGCGCGCAATCGAGCGCTTGTCGCACGCGTCAACGCCTATCTACATCCTGTCGCCATCGACTACGACGCCGACGTGCTCCCCTTGACCCCGGCGGGCAACGCTACAGAGCGCCATATCGTCGTCGCCTATATTCAGGCGGCGAAACGCATGTTGGGCCAGACCACCGCCTTTTGGGCGGAACGCCTCTGCATGGATGAAGCGGCCGTCGAAAAGGCCATGCAGGACAAGGCAGGTTTCCAAAACCTGGTGCGCAGCAAACTGATGAAACGAGGCGGCCCCGGCTATGTGCAACCGGACGCCGGCGACTTCCCCCGCGTCGAACGGCTGCACGAGCTGGCGCAGCACTGTCGCGCGCTGCCCTGCGCCGCCTGGCTAGACGGCCTTTCCGAAGGCGAGCAGGCGATGGAAGAGCTGCTCACGCTGCTTGTCTCCAAGGGCGTCGTCGCCTTGAACATCATTCCAGAACGCAACTGGAATCTCCCCGATCCTGACGCTGCGGCGCTGAAGCGCCAAAAACTTTACGAAGTCGTCCACCTGGCGAAACAGTTCGACCTGCCGCTCAACGTGGGCACAGAGATGAACAGCTTCGGCCAGCCCATCGTGGACAACTTCGACGCGCCGGCGCTGGCCCCCGTGCGCGACGCCTTCCTCGACGGCGCCTACTTCATCTACGGCCATACGGTGATGGAGCGTCGGCTGGGCATGGGCTATCAGAGTGCATGGGCTGCAGCCTTTCTACCGACGCGCGCGAGCCGCAACGCCTTTTTCACCGACGTCGGCAAGCGCACGCCACCGGGAGAGTCAAGCCGTCGGCTCTTGGCGAGGATCAAACCGGAGATGAACCCTGCCGAAGTGTTGCAGGCGCTGGAGCATGCGTGATTCAATCAAATCAGCAAACACAGAGACGTGGGAGCCGGTTTCTCTGTGGCTTCTCTGTGCTCTTTGTGGTAAAAAAAGGTGCATCCACGACTTGTCAGACGCCTGCTGTTGACAGAGAAGGAACAGAGAAGGATAGTCGAGATGAACAACGAAAGCGAACAAAAACTGGAGCAATATCGCAAGGCGGAGGCGCCCCCGCCTGAGATGAACCGGCTGTGGCCGCTGTACGGCGCAGGGTGGGAGAACCTCGGCAAAGATGGCGGCCCGATCGACCTGCCCATGCCCAAGCCCGGTCCCGACGAGTTGCTCGTGCGCCACGATGCGGTCGGCATCTGCTTCTCCGACATCAAAGTCATCCGCGCAGGCGAAAATCACCCGCGCATTCACCGCAACATGAAGGAGCAGCCCGTTGTGCTCGGCCACGAGGTGGCGCTGACGGTGGTGGACGTGGGCGAGAATCTGCGCGATCAGTACAAACCGGGTGACCGCTTCATCGTGCAGGCGGACATCTACATCGGCGGTAGGCCCTATGCCTACGGCTACGAGCTGCAGGGCGGTTTTTCGAAATACAGCATCGTCGACTGGCGCGTGCTCAACGGCGATCACGGCAACTACCTGGTGCCGGTCAAGCCGGAGGACGGCTACGCCGAGGTGGCGCTCTGCGAGCCATGGGCCTGCGTGGAAGCCTCCTACACGGTGGTCTATCGCACAAGCTGGCAGGAAGGTGGGACAGTCTGGCTGGTCGGCGATGGCCGTGGGGTGGAGCTGGGCAGGGCGG
>JANWYX010000140.1 GCA_025055055.1 Caldilinea sp.
ACCTCTGTGGTGAGCCATGTTGGGATGCATTGGACAAAGTTGACTCCGCTGAAGCGAATCGCGAGGGTGGGCGTGCAGGGCTCTCTTCGCCCTGCACGCAAGGGGGAAGCGGTGAAAGCCAGACGCAGCGCCCCGCCAACATGACAGAAGGCAATCAGCGCGACTATAATGCGCATAATTTCTTTTGCAAATTTGCGAACATTCCTGCGAAATCCAAACAATCCAAGGAGCATTTCTTATGGCCATGCGCGCAGATTACATCTGGATGAACGGTAAGATCATCCCATGGGATGAGGCGAAAGTGCACGTTTTCACGCACGCGCTCCACTATGGCAGCAGCGTATTCGAGGGAATTCGCGTTTATGAGACGACCAAGGGGCCGGCCATCTTTCGCGGCCGCGAACACTATGAACGGCTGCTCTACAGCGCCAAAGTGGCGCGCATCCCTTCGCCTTATACGGTGGACGACTATATGCAGGCCACCAAGGATGTCGTGCGCGCCAACAACCAGCGCAGCGCCTACGTGCGCCCACTTCTCTTCCGCGGCTACAACACGCTTGGCGTCGACGGTCGCGGCTGCCCGGTGGAAGCGGTGGTGGCGTCGGTGCCGTGGGGCGCATACCTGGGAAAAGAAGGGCTGGAGCAAGGCGTGGATGTGCAGGTCAGCTCCTGGCGGCGCATGGCGCCGGACACACTCAATGCGCTTGCAAAAATCGGCGGCCAGTACGTCAACAGCCAAAACATCGTCATGGAAGCGCGTGACAACGGCTTCGCCGAGGGCATTGCACTGGACATCAACGGCTACGTCTCCGAAGGCAGCGGCGAGAACATCTTTGTGATTATCAAAGGCAAAATCTACACCCCGCCGCTGGCCAATAGCATTCTCGGCGGCATCACGCGGGACTGCGCCATGAAGATCGCCGCAGAGTTGGGTTACACGGTCGTCGAGGCGACCATCCCGCGCGAGATGCTCTATATGGCGGATGAAATTTTCTTCACCGGCACAGCGGCCGAGATTACGCCGGTGCGTTCGGTGGACCGCATGCCCGTGGGCGACGGCAAGCGCGGGCCGATCACGGAGCGCATTCAGGCGCGCTTTTTCGGTATCGTCGAGGGCGAGCTGCCCGACACCTACAACTGGCTGACGCCGATCGAGTGACCCCCTTGTCAGGCGACAGTCGCTTGGACAGAGACTGTCGCCTTTTCTCTCTCCGCAAACTCCCCAACACTTCCCGTCGTGCCGGAAATCAATGTGTCGTGGCCCACCGCCCTCGCACCGGCGACAGTCAACGCGTTGATTCTCTGGGGATTTCTTCCGAGCAATTTATGGTGCAAAGCGACTGCCTTCCGTCGGTGTTGCTCGTCTGGGCGCCCATCAGCGCCATCTTTGCGCCGGCGTTGTTGTCGAAGGGAGACGTCGAGCGACTTCGGACGGCGACCAAAGCAGGCGTCGCCATTACAACCGACCGCTTATCCGCCGGGAGCCTGTGCGTTCATCGGAGACGCTACGCTGCAACGCCACCAGCTTGAGCAGATGATTTCGCACCTAGCGCTGTCAACATAGACCCCGATCGGTTTTTGTGTGTTGCACGGATGCAGCAGTCTGTTGGATCGTTTTGCGTTTCCGAGCAAATCGCCGGAAATTCTCATTACAGCCGGGTCGTTCGCCATAGGCGGCGTCTTCGTTGCAATTCCGGCCGAGCTGGTCGAGGTGCTCTCCATCCCGCCGTCCGACGTCGTGATGCGCCTATCGATTTTCGCGGCGCCGGCCTGGTCCTCATAGTGACGACGACGCTTCTCTACAACGCAAGCGTAGCGCCTTCCGCCCACTCGTTCGAAGATGGGCTAGTCAAGGTCTTCTTTGCACTGCGATCACCCCATCCGCCGCCGCCGGGCGTCTCGATGCGCAGACGGTCGCCCGGGTAAAACCGCCGCGTGAATTTAGAAGGCAAGGCGACTTCGTCGCCGTTGCGTGAAATGAGTAAGTTGCAACCCGGCGCGCCTGCTTCACCCCCGGCAAGACCCCAGGGCGCAACGGCGCGTCGCTCGCTGATCATCGTGACGGTGACCGGCGCCAGAAACTCGTACTCGCGCACGATGCCGTCCCCCCCGCGATGCGTTCCGTCGCCGCCGCTGCCCGCACGCAGGCCATAACGTCGCACGCGAAATGGGTATGTCATCTCCAGCGCCTCTACTGGCGTGTTGAGGGTGTTGGTCATGTGCACCTGCACGCCACTCAATCCATCCCCTTTCGGCCCGGCGCCCATCCCGCCGCCGATAGTTTCGTAATAGGCGAAGGGTGTTCCGTCCTCGCGCAGTCCGCCGATGGTCAAGTTATTCATTGTGCCCTGGCCGGCGGCGGGAATCTGATCCGGCAGCGCTTGCGCCAATGCGCCGAGCACCACGTCCGTGATGCGCTGCGAAGTCTCGACGTTGCCGGCGGCCACCGCCGCCGGCGGCCCGGCGTTGACAAGTGAATTGTAGGGCGCCACCACATGCACCGGCGCAAAGCAGCCGGCGTTCATGGGCAGCTCTTCATCGAGCAGACAGCGAATGACATAGTAACAGGCCGACTGTGTGATGGCGATGACGGCGTTCAACGAGCCATGCACCCTCTGCGCCGTGCCGGTGAAGTCGAAGGTGATCTCGTCTCCGGCGATGGTGGCGGTCACTCGGATCGGCGTCAACGTCAGGCGATCTTCCTCGATCAGCTCGATCACATCCTCGAAGACGTAGACGCCGTCGGGCCACTGTGTGATCGCCGCGCGCGTGATGCGCTCGCTATAGCGTTGCAGATGATTTGCGTAGGCAAGCACCTCCTCCAGCCCATGCTGGGCCGCCAGCTCACGCAAACGACGGATGCCGATAGCCGCCGCCGCGCGCTGCGCCGCCAGGTCGCCGCGGCGTTCATCCGGCGTGCGCACGTTGCGCAGGATTAGGCGCAACACATCCTCATTGAGCGCGCCGCCTTGGTAAAGTTTCAGCGGCGGAATGATGATGCCTTCTTGAAAAATCTCGGTGGAGAGCGGCAACGAGCCGGGCGTCATGCCGCCGACGTCGGCGTGATG
>JANWYX010000187.1 GCA_025055055.1 Caldilinea sp.
CTGCGCGGGGCGACCAACAAGCTGCTGAGTCTAGCGTCGGAGACATTGGCGCGCGGCGTGGTGGCCGCCTCCTCCGGCAATCATGGCGCAGCCGTCGCCTATGCGCTGCGGCGCTTGGGGGCGAAAGGCGTCGTCTTCATCCCGGAGGGCGCCGCAGCGACGAAAGTTGAAGCCATTCAACGCTATGGTGCAGAGGTGCGGCGCTGGGGCATGGACAGCGTCGAAGCCGAGCAACAAGCCCGCGCCTTCGCCGCTCAAAGCGGACGAGCCTATATTTCACCGTACAATGACTGGGAGATCGTGGCGGGCCAGGGCACGATCGGGCTTGAAGTGCTCGAGGAGCTTCCCGACGTGGAGACCATCTACGTCACCGTGGGCGGCGGCGGGTTGATCGGCGGGATCGCAAGTTACATCAAAGCCTCGGACGCAGGAAAATCGGTGCGCATCGTCGGCTGTCTGCCGATTCATTCGCCCGTGATGTATGAATCCGTGCGCGCCGGCCGTATTGTGCAGATGGAGTCGCTGCCGACTTTGTCCGATGGCAGCGCCGGCGGCGTCGAGGAGGACGCCATTACCTTTGTGCTCTGCCGGCAATTGGTCGACGACTGGATTCTGGTGACGGAGGCTGAAATCGCAGACGCCGTGCGCCTGATCGCCAGAACGCACCATCTGATGATCGAAGGCGCGGCCGGCGTCGCCGTCGCCGCCTACCTGAAAGATGCGCAGCGCGGGCGTGGACGGAACGTCGCCATTGTGCTGTGTGGGGCCAACATCGACCTGGACGTTCTGAAAAAAATTTTGTGAACAAGCGCCTTTACGTGCACTCCGGCGATGGTCGTAGCTGCAGCCGTAGCCGCAGTTTCGGCCTACAGTCATGTCGCGCCGGAGGCAATACCCTACTTGAGCGCTTTTACGACACCGGTGCGGCCGGGCCGCACGTTCTCAACAGCTCACAAGGTTTGGAGCCCCATAATTTGTCAGAAGAGTTTGTCGATTTTCATGGAGTCTCCCGATGTTGCCGGAAGAAATGCTTGCACGGCGCAACAGCCTGCCGCTCAAACCCGCTGCGGTGACGCTCGTCGGCCGCTTCGTACGACTGGAGCCGCTTTCCCGATCCCATGCGCCTACACTCTATCGCCATTCCAACGGCTCGTCCATCGAACTGGCGGGGCGGAGCTTCCCCGCCTATGACCCGGATGAGCTGATCTGGCGCTATTTGTTCGTCGGCCCGTTCGCGGACCTCGCCAGCTTCGAGCGCTACATCGACGAGTTGATCTGCGGCGCCGACCGCCTGGCGCTCTGCGTGATCGACCAGGCGAGCGACCAGCCTGTCGGCGTCGTCAACCTGATGAGCAACGCGCCCATGCATTTGCGCATCGAGCTGGGCGGCATCTGGTTCAGCCCGGTCGTGCAGCGCACGCAGGCGAACCTGGAGAGCGCCCACCTGATGCTCAGCCATTGCTTTGCGCTCGGCTATCGCCGCGTCGAATGGAAGTGTGACAGTCGCAACGAACGCTCGCAGCGGGCGGCGCTGCGCATCGGCTTCACCTTCGAGGGCATCCAGGAGCATCACATGATCGTCAAAGGGCAAAGTCGCGACACCGCCTGGTTCCGCATGCTCGAGCACGAATGGCCCACCGCCAAAGCGCGATTGGAGGCGATGTTGTATGGGCGATGCTGAACACATTTCGTCTGCAGAAAAACTTTGCGGCTACGGGGCGGCCGATCGGGAGCGCTACGAGCGCATCCTCAGCTGCTATCGATCCGGCCAGGCGCCGTGGGATCGGGCTGACCCACCGCCGGAGGTGCTCGCCTATGCGCCGACTTTGCCGGTCGGTCGCGCCCTCGACCTGGGATGCGGCTTTGGCCGCGGGGCACTGTTTCTGGCGAGGCTCGGCTGGGAAGTGGACGCCATTGACTTCATTCCTCTGGCGATTGAGGAGGCGCAGCGACGCGCGCAGCAGGCCGGCCTCGCCGAGAAGATCCATTTTCACCTGGCGCCCGTCGAGCAGCTCGACTTTCTCGAAGGCCCCTACGATTTTGCGCTCGACGTCGGCTGTGCGCACAACTTCACGCCGGAGCAGCTGCGCCGTTATCATGCAGGGTTGGCACGCCTGCTGCGCCCTGGCGCCGTCTTCCTCTGGTTCGCCCATCTCAACGAGGAGGACGCAACGCCGGAGCGGCGGCGCTGGCTCGACGAAGCGCAGATGCGAGCGATCTTCGCCGCAGGCTTCACCTTGGAGCGAGTCGAATATGGCCAGACGCAGGTGGGCGACCAGCCGCCCTGGCGCTCGGCATGGTTCTGGTTCCGCCGCGTCGAGAACGACGAATTCCACCCCGGTGACGCATGACGGATTTTCTTTCCATCACTGAGGTGCCGGGGACTCTGCTCAACCGTGAACAACTCGATCGTATGGCACTGCGCTACAGCCTGGCGACCGAGCTGGCGGTTGGCCGCCGCGTGCTAGAGGTGGCGTGCGGAGCCGGCGTCGGCCTGGGGCTGTTGCTCGGCGTCGCCCGTTCGCTGGCGGCGTGCGACTATTCGACGGCGGCGCTGACGCTGGCGCAACAATCGGTGGGGGCGCAGGTTCTGCTGGCCGCTGCCGACGCCCAGCGTTTGCCGTACGCAACAGGCGCTTTCGACTTGATTGTCTCCTTCGAGGCCATTTACTACCTACCGCAGCCCGCTGCGTTCTTGAGCGAATGTCATCGCCTATTGGCGTCGGGGGGCCGGCTGCTGCTCTCTACCAGCAACCCGGAATGGCCCTTCTTTGCGCCCGGCGCACTCAGCGTGCACTATCCGAAGGCGCCGGAGCTGACGTGTCTGATGCAAGCGGCCGGTTTTCAAACCGTGACGCTGTACGGCTCCTTGCCGGTCGATCGCTCCCTTTCGCTGTGGGGCGTTGCACGGGCGCACGTGCGTCGTCTGTTGCTCGGCGCCGGCGTCTTCCGCAGCGACAACGCACTGACGCGTGCGCTGAAGCGCCTCGGCTATGGGACGCTCACGCCGCTGCCACCCTTGCTGCCCGCTTCACTGCGCGTGAACGACCCTTTCCACGAACTGACTCTGCTCCAGCCCGACCGACCAGACCGGCGTCATCGGGTATTGTTCGCCCTTGCGGAAAAATGAGCGACGCAGCCTACGCAAGTTGACTCGGCGCAACCGTACTGTCGAGCGACACCTCGCGCTCAAACGCGCGGCGCATTAGCTCGAGCGCATTGCGCTGTGTGTCCCAAATTTCCACCGCCGGATACTCGTCGGCGATCAAAGTCAGCCGCAAGGTTGAGGCGCTCCAGCTGACGATCACGTCATCAACAGCGGAGGAGCGTCCTCGCTCCAGGTACTCGGCCAAGCGCAGAATCGCAGCCAGACGCAGGAGAAGCAAGTCATCGCCGGGCAACATCAAAGCGGCGCACTCTCCCAGATCCGGCGAACCCCTGCGATGATAGCGGGCCAACAGCCCGATCAGCGCAATTTCCCGTGGCGTGAAGCCGGGCAGGCCGTTCGTGATGATCAGAGTCTGCGAATGCACATCGTGGTTTTCGTACGCAATAATGGCGCCGATGTCGTGCAGCAGGGCGGCGGCGTCCAGCAGCTCGCGTTCGGGAGCGCCATAGCCATGCAACGGGATCAATTGCTCGAAGACGCGGCCGGCAAGAAAGCGCACATGATTGGCGTGCTTCTTTTGATAATGATAGATACGCGCCAAGTTGAGCACGCCGAAGCTGCGGATGTCGGCGATGATCGGCTCGTTCCAGTGCCGCCAGAAGTGCTCGAAAAAAAGCCCTTCACGTAGGCCGTTGACCGAGACCGTCAACGATTGCACTCCCATCGCCTGCATAATGGCGCGCGCCACCAGCGCACCGGGCAGGATAATGTCGGCGCGGTCGCTGCGCAGGCCGGGCAGTTTGATGCGTTTTGCCAAAGGGAGGCTACGCAATTGCTCGATCAATTGCTCCAGCGCCGCATAGGAAAGCGAATAGCCATGCAACGTCATCAGCGGATAGTTGCAGCGCCGCGCGTCCATGCGCGCCAAATTGCGGATGGCGCCGCCGAGCGCCACCAACTCGCCGGAAAGATCTTGCAGCCACTTTACTTCGTGGAGTGTGCGCTGAATCTCGCGCTCCAACGCTTTAAACTCATCGTCATCGATCGGATCGCTGCGCACAAAACGTTCGGTCAAGGCCAGACAACCAAGCGGCCCGGACCATCCTTGCACGTACCGGCGATCCGTCACCCGACCGATCTGCACGCTGCCGCCGCCGATGTCAACGATTGCGCCGTGGCGCAGCGCCACATCGTTGAGCGCGCCGATCGCGCCGTAGTACGCTTCGCGCTCGCCGTCGAGGATGCGCAGGTCGAGGCCAAGCTCTTGCCTGACGCGTTCGACGAAAGCGCGACCATTGGCGGCGTCGCGTACGG